>NZ_JBSVXD010000078.1:0-25788 GCF_054070755.1 Pseudomonas sp. SDO5591_S426
CGACAGTTCCTACAAGGTTTTTACGCCTGTAGGAGCTGTCGAGTGAAACGAGGCTGCGATCTTTTGATCTTCAGGCCTTACCGGGCCAGGCGCTGACGAATTCGGCCAGATCGACTTTCTCCGCCACTCGCGGTTCCTTCTGTGGTGTGCCGAGGTACAGGAAGGCAATCACCTCCTCACCTTCCGCCAACCCCAACCCCTTGGCCACGTGCGGCGAATAAGCCAGATCCCCGGTGCGCCACACCGCGCCAATCCCTTGCGCATACGCCGCCAGCAAAATCCCGTGGGCCGCACAACCCGCCGCCAGCAATTGCTCTGATTTCGGATACTTGGCGTGGTCCTGCACCTTAGCGATCACGACCACCACCAACG
Organism: Pseudomonas sp. SDO5591_S426; assembly: GCF_054070755.1. Taxonomy (NCBI): domain Bacteria; kingdom Pseudomonadati; phylum Pseudomonadota; class Gammaproteobacteria; order Pseudomonadales; family Pseudomonadaceae; genus Pseudomonas; species Pseudomonas sp. SDO5591_S426. Next base: position 373 of record NZ_JBSVXD010000078.1, read on the forward strand.
GCGCCCGCAGCGGTCCGTTACGCGCCTTGTCGATGGCCGCTTCGGTGACTTCGCTGTCCTGCAGCTTTGCCGCCTCGGCCAGCAACTCGCCCATTTGCTCACGCGCCTCGCCTTCGACGGTGAGGAACCGCCACGGCTGCAAATGACCATGATCCGGTGCGCGCATGGCGGCGGCAAACAGCACTTCGCGCTGTGCCTGGGACGGTGCCGGCTCGATCAGGCGCGGGACGGAAACACGGTTGAGCAAAACGTCGAGAGCCTGCATCGGCCACCTCCAGAAAAAATTGTGCGGCTATTCTAGCTGTAACCGCGAAGGCAGTGCCGGTTTACATGCCCTGCCCCGCAGGTAGAATGGCGCCCTTCCCTATTTCAGCCCGAGCGGACTTCATGGCGTTGCCGACCTTACGTCTCATTGGTTTCATCATCGGCATCTTCCTGATAACCCTGGCCATCGCCATGGTCGTACCGATGGGCACACTGGTGATCTTCGAGCGCACCGGCGATCTGCCGTCGTTCCTCTGGGCCAGCATGATCACCTTTGTCGCCGGCCTCGCCATGGTCATCCCCGGACGCCCCGAGCACGTTCACCTGCGGCCACGGGACATGTACCTGTTGACCGTCAGCAGCTGGCTGGTGGTGTGCATCTTCGCCGCCCTGCCGTTTTTGCTGACCCAGCACATCAGTTACACCGACTCGTTTTTCGAAAGCATGTCCGGCATCACGGCCACCGGTTCGACCGTGCTCAACCATCTGGACGAAATGTCCCCCGGCATCCTGATGTGGCGCTCGCTGCTGCACTGGATCGGCGGCATCGGGTTTATCGGTATGGCGGTCGCGATTCTGCCGCTGCTGCGTATCGGTGGCATGCGGCTGTTCCAGACCGAATCGTCCGACCGTTCGGAAAAAGTCATGCCCCGCTCGCACATGGTGGCGCGACTGATCGTGGCGGCTTACGTCGGCATCACCATTCTCGGCAGCCTGGCGTTCTGGTGGGCCGGGATGAGCCCGTTCGATGCGATCAACCATGCGATGTCGGCGATTTCCACCGGCGGTTTCTCAACCTCTGACCAATCACTGGCCAAGTGGACGCAACCGGCGGTGCACTGGGTGGCGATCGTCATCATGATTCTCGGCAGCCTGCCGTTCACCCTCTACGTGGCGACCCTGCGCGGCAACCGTCGGGCGCTGATCAAGGATCAGCAGGTGCAGGGCCTGCTCGGCATGTTGCTGGTGACCTGGCTGGTGCTCGGCACCTGGTACTGGTGGACCACGCAACTGCATTGGCTGGACGCGCTGCGACACGTGGCGCTGAACGTGACCTCAGTGGTGACGACCACCGGTTTCGCGCTGGGGGACTACAGCCTGTGGGGCAACTTCTCGCTGATGTTGTTCTTTTATCTGGGCTTCGTTGGCGGTTGTTCCGGTTCGACTGCCGGCGGGATCAAGATTTTCCGCTTCCAGGTGGCCTACATCCTGCTCAAGGCCAACCTTAACCAACTGATTCACCCGCGTGCGGTGATCAAGCAGAAGTACAATGGTCACCGCCTCGACGAAGAGATCGTGCGTTCGATTCTGACGTTCTCGTTCTTCTTCGCCATCACCATCTGCGTGATCGCGCTGTTGCTGTCGCTGCTCGGCGTCGACTGGATGACCGCCCTGACCGGCGCGGCCAGCACCGTGTCCGGCGTCGGTCCGGGTCTGGGTGAAACCATTGGCCCGGCGGGCAACTTCGCCACCCTGCCGGACGCCGCCAAGTGGATTCTCTCGTTCGGCATGCTGTTGGGCCGACTGGAGATCATCACCGTGTTTGTGCTGTGTATTCCGGCATTTTGGCGTCATTGACCGCCGCAGGCATCTGCAGCAGCCGCGCCCGGTATTCGCCGGGCGTGGTGTCGAACCAGCGGCGGAAGGCGCGGAAGAAGTTGCTCGGATCGGCAAAGCCCAGCAGGTAGGCAATTTCCAGCAGGGTCATGCTCGGTTGCGCCAGATACTGCTCGGCCAGCTCGCGCCGGGTGTCATCGAGCAACGTCTGGAAACTCGTGCCCTCTTCCTGCAACCGTCGCTGCAAGGTGCGCTGCGACAGGTGCAACGTCTGCGCTACCGTATCGCGCTTCGGCTCACCTTGAGGCAACAGGCGGCATAACACCTGCCGCGCCTTATGGGTCACGCGGCTCTCGGAAAACCGCGCCAGGTACTCACCGGCAAACCGGTCATGCAGCAGCGCCATGGCTTCATTGGCGGTCGGCAACGGGGCTTCCATGTCGGCACGTTCGAAAATCAACGCATCGTATGGCGCGTTGAACACCAGCGGCGCATGGAAGGCTTGCTTGTAGGGTTCGAGATTGACCGGTTGATCGCCCTGCACCAGCACCTTGCGCGGATGCAGCGTGCGCCCGGTCAGCCAGCCACACAATGCCAGGGCGCAGGCCAGCGAGGCCTCCGCACTTTGCCGGGTCGGCGGCAAGTGGTCGCCGTGCACCGTCAGGATCAATGCGTAGCCTTCATCCAGCAGACGAAAACTCAGGTCGGCACTTTCGGCAATGATGCGTTGAAATCGCACCAAACGCTGAAAGCCCTCGGCCAGGGTCTGGCTGGACATCAAGGCGTAGCCCGCGACGTGAAATTGCGCAGGCCGCACCACTTTGCCCATGTTCAGGCCAATCGCCGGGTTGCCGGACAGCTCGACCGCGCGCTGCCACAGTCGTGTCATGGAATCTTGCGGGAAGCGTGCATCCGGATCATCCAGTGCCGCGTAGTCGAGCCCCAGCTGTTTGAACAGAACCCGGCAATCCAGGCCGTCCATTTCCAGTGCTTTGACAATCCCCATCGCCCAGCTTGCAGAAGTCGTTCGTTCGCTCATGTCGGGTTCTTGCATGATGAGCCGTATTTCACGGCCAATTTCCGAAGGATACTAAAGTGGCGCCGATTGTCACTGGCTGACGCCATTGATCACTCTAGACTCAAATAAGCTACCCGCAGAACAACTTGCAGTCAGAACAATAACCACAGAGATCGCAGTCGTGGAAAACATCAAGCGTTTCAATAGCTTCGCTGAGTTTTACCCGTATTACCTCAGCGAACACAGCAACAGTACCTGCCGACGATTGCACTTCATCGGCACCACGCTGGTGATTTTCATTCTGGCACTGACCATCGGTCGGGGCGCCTGGATGCTATTGTGGGCCTTGCCGCTGGCGGGTTACAGCTTCGCCTGGATCGGCCATTTCTTCTTCGAGAAGAATCGTCCAGCGACGTTCCAACATCCTTTCTATAGCTTGCTTGGCGATTTCGTCATGTATCGCGACATGATTCTGGGGCGCGTGCCGTTCTAAATCACAAGAGGATTGCCGATGAATGCCAATGCTCGTTTCACCCACATGAAGGACGGCACGCAGGAAGACTGGGCGATCATCGCCGCGGACTTCAGTGCCTATGCCCGCCAATTGCCGACACGGATCGCGGCGCACCTGAAGCTGCTGGAGGGTGATTTCGGCGGTTTTCCGGTGGATCGCCTGACCCATTCCCTGCAAACCGCCACCCGCGCCTGGCGCGACGGTCGCGATGAAGAGTACGTGGTCTGCGCCCTGCTACACGACATCGGCGACACCTTGGGCTCCTACAATCACCCGGATATCGCGGCGGCGATTCTCAAGCCGTTCGTCAGCGCCGAGAATCTGTGGATGGTGGAGAAACACGGGATTTTCCAGGGCTACTATTTCTTCCATCACCTGGGCATGGACCGGCACCTGCGCGAGCAATTCAGCGAACATCCGCAGTACAAGGCGACCATCGAGTTTTGCGCCAAGTACGATGCCGCGGCGTTCGATCCGGCGTATGACACGCTGCCGCTGAGCTTCTTCGAGCCGATGATGGAGCGGTTGTTTGCGCAGCCTAAAAACTCGATTTACAAGGCGGCGATGCAAGAGCATTCGCCGGCTTAAGATCAAAAGATCGCAGCCTTCGGCAGCTCCTACAAGGGATACCGCGATCTTATGTAGGAGCTGCCGAAGGCGGCGATCTTTTAATTTTTCCTCAAGCCAATTCTGCGACTTTAGCCGCCTTCAACTGCGCCGCCCGAGCCTGTGCATCGGCCAAACGATACAACTCGATCGTGCCATCCCAATGCTCGATCAACGCCGTGCACGACTCCACCCAATCACCGCAATTGAGGTAGTCCACCTCACCCACCTTGCGAATCTCGGCATGGTGAATGTGGCCGCACACCACGCCGTGCAACTCGCGCTTGACACACTCATGGGCGATGGCTTCTTCGAAGTCGCTGATGAAGCTGACCGCGGTTTTCACCTTGTGCTTGAGGTACGCCGACAGCGACCAGTAGCCGTAGCCATAACGCGCGCGCCAATGGTTGAGCCAGCGGTTGAGGGTCAGGGTGATTTCGTAGGCCGAGTCGCCAAGAAAGGCCAGCCAGCGGTGGTAGCGAGTAATCACGTCGAACTGGTCGCCGTGGATCACCAGCAGGTGTCGGCCATCAGCGGTGACGTGCACAGCCTCGTCCACCAACTGGATGTTGCCCAGAATCAGCTTCGAATAGCGGCGCAGGAATTCGTCGTGGTTGCCGGTGACGTAGATCACCTCGGTGCCGCGCTTGCTCATGGTCAGCAGGCGCCGGATCACATTGGTGTGCGCTTGCGGCCAGTACATGCCGCCGCGCAGTTTCCAGCCGTCGATGATGTCGCCGACCAGATAGATCTTGTCCGCGTGATAACCCTTGAGAAACTGCGACAAGTGCTCGGCCTGGCAATCGCGGGTGCCAAGATGCACGTCGGAAATCCACAAGGTCCGCACTCGTTGTTTACGGCTGGGTTTGGCGAGTTCGGCGCTGGTCATGGGCAACCCTCAGGACAAGTTTTGGCAAGCTTGCGCCGGTCGGGTTAATGGCCCATGACAGCGGCAAGTCAGTCCTGTGACAGCGCGTGCAGGCCGGGTCGGTGTAGACTGGCGCCCAGAACCGGGAGACCCGTGATGAGACCGATCCTCACCCTGCGCCAATACACCGAAGACCTGATCGTCCACAGCCATGAGCATGCGCAACTGGTGTTCGGGCTGTCGGGTGCGCTGGATTTCGAGGTCGACGGGCTCGGCAGTCAGGTGGTCCAGCAAAGTTTCGTGGTGATCCCCTCGGGCTTTCATCATGCCTGCGGCAGCGCCAATGGCAGCCGTTGTCTGGTACTGGACGTGCCCGGCGACCAGTGGATTGGCCAGTCCCTGGGCGAGCATGCCGATGCCAGTCGACGCTTGCTCGACAACGCCGGTCGTTTGTCACTGGATGCCGGGCAGAGCCAGTTGGTCGATTGGCTGGCCAACAGCAAGGTCGATGACCCGCTGATTGCGCAACAGGGCGCGGTGCTGTTGCTGGCCAGTCTCAACAACGCCAGGCCCGACAGCATCGGCGGTCGGCGCCTGCCCTATGCCGCGTTGAATGCGCACATCGACCAGTACGCCGCCTACCCGCTGCAAGTCGCCGATCTCGCTCGCGTGGCCGGTCTCTCCAGCGCCCGTTTGCATGCACGCTTCGTCGCCGAATGCGGGCAGACGCCGATGGATTACATCCGTAGCCGTCGCCTGCACAAGGCCGTCGAGTTGCTGCGAAACTCGCAACTGCCCATCGGCGAGATTGCCTGTCGGGTCGGCTACAGCTCCCAGAGTGCCTTTGCTGCTGCGGTACTGCGCGAGTTCGGCGCATCACCCGGCAAGCTGCGGCGCGAGGCTGGCGACAAATAACGCGAGTCTGGCGACAGACACAACGCCAGCGGGCGCGGTTAAATGACCGGGTCCACTACGTTTACCAAGGATTGCCATGACTCCCCGCACCGCCCTTGGCGCCCTGCATATCGGCGCACTGATGTTTGGCCTGACCGGCGTGTTCGGCAAACTCGCCGCCGCGTCGCCGGCGATCATCGTGTTCGGCCGGGCGGCGTTCGCTGTGTTGGCGCTGGCGTTTTTTGCACGCTTCGCCAGCAATACCCGTTGGCAAAAACTCGAAGCGGTGGATGTCCGTCGACTGTTGCTCAGCGGTCTGCTGTTGGCCGGACACTGGGTGAGTTTCTTCATTTCGGTGAAGATCGCCGGCGTGGCCATCGCGACCCTGGGCTTTGCCAGTTTCCCGGCCTTTACCGTGATTCTCGAAGGGCTGATTTTCCGTGAACGCATTCGCGCCAATGAAGTCCTGCTGGTGGCGCTGGTCAGCATCGGGTTGGTGCTGGTCACGCCTGAGTTCGATCTGGCCAGCGGTGCTACCACAGGCCTGCTGTGGTCGGTGCTTTCCGGATTACTCTTCTCCCTGTTGTCGTTGACCAACCGCGCGAGTTCCGCACGCATCCCGCCGGTACAGGCCGCGCTGTGTCAGAACGTTGTGGTCGCATTGTGCCTGTTGCCAGCGGCGGCACCGCACTTGAGCGAAGTACGTGCCATCGACTGGTTGTGGATCGGCCTGCTCGGGGTGTTCTGCACCGGAGTCGCCCACAGTTTGTTCGTCGCCAGCCTTGCAGTGATCAAGGCGCGGACCGCCGCCGTGGTCTTCGCTCTGGAGCCGGTATACGGCATCACCATGGCGTGGTTGCTGTTCAATGAAAACCCGACCCTGCGCATGCTGCTGGGCGGTGCGTTGATCATCGTCGCGATCGTGGTGTCCAGCCGACTCGCCGGCAGTTCAAGCAAGAAAGCCGTGGCGGCGGAAGCTGCGTCTCACTGAGGGCGATCGTTGTGCCCCAGGTCGCGGTCCGGATCGATCTGGTCGCGAACTCGCTGCTTGAGCACTTTGGCTTCGGGGAAGCCGCCATCGGCCTTGCGTTCCCAGATCTGAACGTCGTCGCAGAAAATGTGAAAGACCCCACCGGTGCCAGGTACCAGGGACACTTTGCCTAGGTCGTCGCCAAACGTACTGAGCAGCTCCTGGGCCAGCCAGGCCGCACGCAACAGCCACTGGCACTGGGTGCAATAGGTGATGACGATTTCCGGTTTATGGGCGGTCATGGGTGACGGGGTTCCTGAGGTAGAGTGATCGATCTCGATACCCAAGGTTATCGTATTCCGGCCAGTAAACTTCGGGCGGTCTGCTTCAGCGGCTCATCGGCATCCTTGAGTAGTTCGTTGAGCAGTTCGATGGCGCTGTCGAGGTCACCGTCATCGATGCAGGTCTGGGCCTGCTCCAGTTTGCCTGCGTTACCCGGCCCGGTCGGTTCCAGGTTCAGTGGCTCAAGTTCGAACGACTGATCCGGCTCGCTGAATGCCTCAAGAAAGTTGTCGTCCAGGGATTGGGCAACCGGCTCGATTTCCCACTCTATCTCCGGCTCGGGCAGCGTTGGCACGCTCGATGGCTTGCCAGAAGATGAACTGGCCTCAATTGGGTCCAGGTCCCAATTGGTGCCCATCGACAGGTCATCCAGATTCAACTGGAATTCGTCCTTGGGTATCGGCTCCGGCATCACAGCAACCGGCCCCAGTTTCGGATGATGCGCACGCATCTCCTGAAGTTTCTGCCCATCGAGTCCGGCATTGCGCAGGCTGGCTTCCTGCGCGTTGTAAGCAGTCACATCACCCTGTTTGCCGAGAACTTCCAGCAATTGCACAGCGACATCGGTGCGCTGCGGCTCCTTGATCATCGCTTCTCGCAGCAGACCAATTGCTTCGCCATAGCGGCCGTAGGTCAGATAGATCGCGACCGCTTCAAGCACATCGCTCGCGGGTGTTTCTTCGTGGTGTGGATGTGTGGGTCGCAGTGCAGCAGCTTGTACCGCGGGTTCTGACGTGTGATCGGGTAAGGGTTCATGTCGGGGAGACTGAGCGGATGTCGATCCGAACGTTGCCTGGTCCTGCTGCCGTTGCCGACGAATCCACACAGCCAGAATCACCAACGCGACCAGCCCCGACAATCCGCCCATCAACAGCCAGTTCGTCCCGGGCTCCTCGACAACCACCGGCGCCGGAGCCACAGCAATGGGTACAACTGGCTCCGGCGGCACTGGCTTGACCTCGGCCAATCGGGTTTGCAACTCGGCTACCTGTTTTTTCTCAGCGGCGATCTGCTCATCCTGAGCTTGAAGCTTCGCGTTGAGCTCATCGATGGTGGCCTGCAATTGCTGGTTCTGCAGGACGCTGGCAGCCAATTGCTCTGCGAGCGGATCCGCCGCAGGTGCGGCGACAGGTTTTGGCAGCGGCTCCTTCGGTGCAGACTTTGGCGCCACGGCGGGCTGAACACTCGGAAAGGCCGAAGATGGACGACTGGCCACCGGTTCATCACTGGCGGGCTCAATGCCCGGCGTCCCGGGCGGATCGATCAACACCGTGTACTCGCGCAGGACGCGGCCGTTGGGCTGATTGAGTTGCACGAGGAAATTCAGGAACGGTTCATTGACCGGTTTGCTGGACGTGACCTGGATCAGGCTGCGGTTGCCCCGCAGGACAGGTGTGAACTTGAGATCGTTGAGGAAGAGCACCCGCTCGACACCCGCACGCTTGAACTCATCCGCCGTCGCCAGCCTGGCCGACAGCTCGCCCTCTTCCAGACCGGCGGCGTCCACCAAAGCGATGTCGGCACGCAGCGGCTGATTCAGCGCCGAGTGCAGGGTGATCTCACCCAGGCCCAACGCCGGCGCCAAGGCCGACCAAGTGACAGCAGCAGCGGCCAGCACCCACCGCAAACAACAGCGTACAACGACTCGCCGACTTTCAAGCATGAGCATCCCTTAGGTAACCAGAACCAACCTGCACGTGTTCGCACATCCGGTACGAACACGATATTGCGCAGTAGTTCTTATAGTCGGCTCACCGCGGTATCTCAAAAACCTGGCGTGAGGTTATGCCTCAAGATTTTTCAAGGTTACCCAGGATGTGCCCGTGAACCCGCATGCAGACCCGCAAATCCGCCTCATCGACGCCTTCGAACAGTTCGTGGCGCAGTTGAGTGGCAATGGTTTCAATTTGTTCGATCAGGGGAAGCGCCGGGGCGCAGAGGACGATTTTTTTCGCCCGACGGTCTTCCAGCACCGCTTGGCGTTGTACCAGGCCCTGGCTTTCCAGGCTGTCGAGCAGGCGCGCCAGGGTCGGTCCTTCGACGCCAACGCTCTGAGCCAGCTCACGCTGGGTCGGGGCCTCTTCGAAACGCGCCAGATGCAGCAGCACCAGCCAGCGGGCCTGGGACAGCCCGAGGCCGGCAAGTCGGCGATCCAGTTCAGCGCGCCAGCCGCGCGACATCTGGGCCAATTGCATGCCAAAGCGGTGTTGATCGGTTAACGGCATAAAACACTCATGGTTAGACTGAAATAGAGAAAAACTAATTATTAGTCAGCTAAGCATGAGCCTCGACTGGAGGCAAGGACTGTTCTGTACTGAATCGTTACATCAGTGAGAGCCATTACTCAAATTTCAAATTCGGACTGCAAAGCGGCCCGAACGCAATACAAAACCCCTTCCGGCACTCGTCCTGCAAACAGCGCGGAAATCTCCGACACCGGCGGCAATTCACCTTCACCGTCGAGGAACGCGTCCTGAACTTCGCCCATCAGCTCTTCAGGCAGATCCAGCGCCTGTTCCAGCGACAACTGCTGTTTGCCAATGGCTTCGGCGAGCATGGTGTAGACGTTCTTTTCCGAACATTGCAGTTGACCGGCGATCTGCATCGGCGTCATGCCGGCGCGGGCCAGGGTGATCAGTTCGTGGCGCACATCGGCCACCGGTTTCGGCGCCTCGACCTGACCGCCGAGGACTTCGAGGAAGGCCTCGCCGTAGCGTTCGAGCTTGCGCGCACCGACGCCGCTGACCGTGGCCATTTCTGCCAGCGAGGTTGGCTGGCTGCGCAGCATTTCCAGCAAGGTCGAGTCGGGAAAAATGACGTACGGCGGCACGCCATGCTCTTCGGCGAGTTTGCGCCGCAGGGCGCGCAAGGCTTCCCACTGTTCGCGTTCCTCACCGCGGACCAGTTGGCTCGCCTGGCTCTTGCTGCTTTTCGCGGTGGTTTGCGCCTTGAGGTCGCGGCGCAGTTCCAGGGTCACTTCACCCTTGAGCAACGGCCGGCACGTGTCACTCAGGCGCAACCCGCCGTAACCTTCATGATCGACATCGGCCAGACCGCGAGCCACCAACTGGCGGAACAGCGATCGCCACTCCCCTTCGGCCCGCGCCTTGCCGACACCGAATACAGACAGGTGTTGATGGCCGAAGCTGCGGACTTTTTCGTTGTCCTTGCCGAGCAGGACATCCACCAGATGCCCGACGCCGTAACGCTGACCGGTGCGGTAGATCGCCGAAAGCGCCTGACGCGCAGGCTCGGTGGCATCCCAGGTTTGCACACCGTCGACACAGTTGTCGCAATGGCCGCACGGCTCTGGCATGTCTTCGTCGAAGTAGGCCAGCAGGGTCTGGCGGCGGCAGCGGGTTTCTTCGCACAGCGAGAGCATGGCGTCGAGCTTGTGCTGCTCCAGACGCTTGTGGCGCTCGTCGCCCTCGGAGTTTTGCAGCATCTGCTTGAGCATCACCACGTCTTGCAGGCCGTAAGCCATCCAGGCATCCGCCGGCAGACCGTCACGGCCACCACGACCGGTTTCCTGGTAATAGGCCTCAAGGGATTTCGGCAAATCGAGGTGCGCAACGAAACGCACGTTGGGCTTGTCGATGCCCATGCCGAACGCCACGGTGGCAACCATGATCAGGCCTTCCTCGTTGAGGAAGCGTTTCTGGTGGTGGGCCCGCGTGTCGTTGGGCAGGCCGGCGTGGTACGGCAGCGCCGGGAAGCCTTGTTCACTGAGGAACACCGCGACTTCGTCGACTTTTTTGCGTGACAGGCAATAGACGATGCCGGCATCGCTGCGCCGCTCGGCGAGGAACGCCAGCAACTGCTTGCGCGGCTGTTCCTTGGGCACGATGCGGTAAAAAATGTTCGGCCGGTCGAAGCTCGACAGGAAACGCTCGGCATTCTGCAAATGCAGGCGAGTGACGATCTCTTCGCGGGTGCGCTTGTCGGCGGTGGCGGTGAGGGCGATGCGCGGCACGTCGGGGAACATCTCCGCCAACTGACCCAATTGCAGGTATTCCGGACGGAAGTCGTGGCCCCACTGCGACACGCAGTGCGCTTCGTCGATGGCGAACAGGGAAATGTTCAGCCCTTGCAGGAAGGACAGCATGCGCGGCTGGACCAGGCGTTCCGGTGCGAGGTAAAGCATTTTCACTTCACCGCGACGGATGCGCGCCGCCAGATCACGTTGCTGCTCGGCGCTGAGGGTGGAGTTCAGCGCAGCGGCTGCCACGCCCAGCTCTTCGAGGGTGGCGACCTGATCGTCCATCAACGCGATCAACGGCGAGACCACCACCGCCAGGCCTTCGCGCAACAGCGCCGGGACCTGGAAGCACAGGGACTTGCCGCCACCGGTAGGCATCAGGACCAGGGCATCGCCGCCGCTGGCCACGCGCTCAATGATTGCACCCTGACGGCCACGGAAACTGTCGTAGCCGAAGATGTCCTTGAGGACGCGTTGAGCCTGTTCGAGCATAAAAACTCCAAAAATCACCGAAACATCCCTGCAAGGCTGGTTCAGAACCCGCGACGCTGCACCGACAAATCGTAAGTGCGCATTGCATGACGCTTCACATTTCAGCCGTGAAGCCAGCAGGGCATCACAAAACGCGCGAGTATACCCGAGCCCTGTCCGGCAAAGGGCGCCGCTGATAAGACACATGGATGCGCAAATATGCCTTGCGGCTGGCCCAAGCGCGCAAGAAGGCCTAGAATTCCCGCATCGAATATTCCCCAAGGTAGTCCTTTAATGTCCTTCGCTGAGCAACTAACCCGCCTGCAAGTCTTCCTCGACGCCGATGAACTGCATGACGAGGCGCTGGACTACGTGGCCGCCCACGGCTACCTCACCGCGCTGTCGATCTGCTCCGAAGTCGTTCCCGATCGTGAGTGGATCGACGCCCTCTTCGCCGAAGAGCCGCACTACAGCAGCGAAGCTCAACGCGAGGAGATCGAAGCCACTTTGATCGGCCTTAAGGCGCACATCGCTCGTCAACTGGCTTCGGATGAAGAGTTCGAATTGCCGTGCGACCTGGACCTGGGCGACGACCCGGACGATTCCGAACTGCGCGGCTGGTGCATCGGCTTCATGGAAGGCGTGTTCCTGCGTGAAGCGGCCTGGTTCGAAAGCGCCGAGGAAGAAGTCAGCGAAATGCTGCTGCCGATCATGGTCGGTTCGGGCCTGTTCGACGAGCAGCCTGAGTTCGAAGACATCGCCAAAGATGCCAACCTGATGGACGACATGATCGTTCAGATCCCGGAAGCCCTGACCGCGCTGTACCTGCTGTGCAACGCGCCAGACGAAAAACCGGCGATCCTCAAGCCTCGTCACCACTAAGGTCCTGCCTATGGACAACCCCATAGGCAACCGCTCCCTGATGTTGCGCTACGTGCTGCTGGCCATCGGCTGGCTGAGCGTAGCGTTGGGGGTGATCGGGATTTTCCTGCCGGTGTTGCCCACTACTCCTTTCCTGTTGCTCGCGGCCGCGTGTTTCGCCCGCAGTTCGCCGCGTTTCTATCAATGGCTGGTCGATCATCCGCGGCTTGGGCCCTGGATTCGTGATTATCTCGATGGCAATGGTATTCCGCTCAAGGGCAAGGTTTATGCCATTGGGTTGATGTGGGTGAGCATTCTGTTTTCCTGCTATCTGGTGCCGATGCCTTGGGCGCGGGGGTTCATGTTGACCAGTGCGGTGTTGGTGACGATTTATATTCTGAGGCAGAAGACTTTGCGCAAGTCTTGAGTCTTTGGTTGTTGCCTGCTTGTGTGTGTGTGTACATATCCGTTGCTGCGGTAACGGCTGCTGGCGGTTTCGCTCTTACAGCGACTCACTTTTCCAAACGCCGGAGTGCCGGCCCAGCGAAAAGTAAGCAAAAGGCTTTGCCCCGGCGTACGGCACCTCGCTGGGGCTCGGTGTTCCCTCGCTACGGTGTCCATCAGGGGGCATCGCCTACGGTCTGCTTCGCGACGACCTCCTCTCGATGTGTGCGGCTTCGCCGCACGGCGCTGCGCGCCTAACCCCCTGATGAACACCTCCGCTCGGCCTGCCGAAGGGGCAAAAGATCAAAAGCCAGATCAAAAGCGAGGCGGCCTACCGGCCGGCCTGGCTCTTGATACGTGCGCGCTTCTCTGTAGGAGCTGTCGAGTGCAACGAGGCTGCGATCTTTTGATCTGATGCATCCGCGAAATTCTGGTCGGCTATCAGGCCGTCATCGCCAGCAGGCTGGCTCCCACAGTTTGGAATGCGTACGAACCAAACAAACAGGCCGCCCGTAAGAGCGAAACCATAAGCCGCCGTTACCGCAGCAACGGATATGTACACAATCAGCCCGACGACCAACCCCACCTTTCAAAAAACACCACCTAAACTCCACAAATCTGCATACGAGCAGCCCGACATGCCCCGCGGTCCGCGTAGTCCAGGATGGCCAACGCCCCGACTTCGGTTCGGCGGATGGCTGCTGCTGAGCGCTTTCCTGCTGGCCGGGCTGAACACTGTCTGGGCCGACTGGGATTTCACACAGATCCTGCAAACCGCCGAAAAACGCTACGGCCCCCTCGGCCCCGCGCGCGGGCGAATCGAGGCCTGGAGTCAATTGCTGCAAAGCGAGCGCGATGCGCCTGAGCGCGAGCAGTTGACCGCGGTCAATCGCTTCTTCAATCAACAACTGAATTTCCAGGACGACACCCGCATCTGGCGCCAGACCGATTACTGGGCCACGCCCGTCGAAGCCCTGATCAAGGGCGCTGCAGACTGCGAAGACTACGCCCTGGCGAAATACTTCAGCCTGCGCGAACTCGGCATTCCCAGCGAAAAACTGCGCATCACCTACGTCAAGGCACTGACCCAGAACCAGGCGCACATGGTGCTCACCTTCTACAGCAGCCCCACCGCCGACCCGCTGGTGCTGGACAACCTGATCGGCGACATCCGCCCCGCCTCGCAACGCAAAGACCTGCTGCCGGTGTACGCCTTCAATGCCGAAGGTCTGTACCTGCCGGGTGCCAATGGCGGAAAACGCAGCAGCGACTCGAAAAAACTGTCGCGCTGGCAAGACGTACTGCAAAAGATGCAGGCCGAAGGCTTCGCCGTGGGCGATGGCTGAAGGCCGCAGCAAGGAGCGTTGAATGAAACTGCGCAACCAACTGTTTCTCGCCATCTGCCTGTTTTTGCTGGTGGCGTTCAGCGGCAGTTTTTTTGTCAGCCTGGAAAGCTCTCGCGAGCAGACACTCGGCCAATTGCGCGCTCACGCCCAGGACGCGGCCACCGCGCTCGGACTGTCGCTGACCGCGCAAATCGATGACCCGGCGATGATGGAGTTGATGGTCAGTTCGATTTTCGACAGTGGCTATTTCAGCAACATCCGCATCGTCAGCATCGACAATCAGCAAGTGCTGGTAGAACGCAGCATTCCGGCGCAGACCAAAGGCGTGCCTGGATGGTTTGTCAGCCTGGTCAATCTGCGTCATGAAGGTGGCGACGCATTGATCATGCGCGGCTGGGAGCAAGCGGCACGGGTCGAAGTGCTGAGCAATCCGCAGTTCGCCTTGGCCAAACTCTGGGACAGTACTCTCGGCAGTCTGATCTGGTTGTTGGTCTGCGGACTGCTCAGCGCCGTGTTCGGTGGCTGGCTGTTGCGTCGGCAACTGCGTCCTCTCGAATCGTTGGTCAAACAGGCCGAGGCCATCAGTAAACGCGAGTTTTTGAGCCTGCCGAAACTGCCCCGCACGCCGGAACTGAAACGCGTGGTGCTGGCAATGAACCAGATGGTCGAGAAGCTCAAAGCCTTGTTCACCGAAGAGGCTGCGCGCAGTGAAAAACTGCGCAGCGAGTCCTATCAGGACAGCCTGACCGGACTCGCCAACCGGCGCATGCTGGATGAGCAACTGGCGGACCATTTGCTGGTCGCCGAGCAACATGGCGACGGTCATTTGCTGACATTACGGATCAATGACCTGAGCGGGCTCAACCAGCGCCTGGGCGGTCAACGCACTGATGCGTTGATCAGTGCGGTCGGCGAATTGCTCAAGCGCCTGACCCGACTCCCGGAGCGACGCACCTGGCTGGCGGCCCGTAATCGCGGGGGCGAATTCAGCCTGTTGTCGCCGGGCCTGAACACCGAAGACGCCGCACGCCTGGCCGCAGAAATCAGCGCCACCCTGGAAAACCTGCGCCTGACCGGTGCCAGTGACTGCATGCCGGTCGCGTATCTGGGCATCGTCGCCTGGCGCCCCGGCGAACCGGCCAGTGACGTGTTGATGCGACTCGATCAGGCACTGACCCAGGCCCGCCAACACCCCGAACGGCCCTGGATGCAATTGAGCCACGGCGAGACCGTACCGAACCACGCGCAACATGACTGGCGCAGCTGGATCGACGACGCCCTGACCCAAGGTAAATTGCAGCTGTACTTCCAACCGGTGGTGCAATGCGCCGACACCAGTGAGGTGCTGCACCACAAAGTCCTCGCACGGCTGCTCGACCCGCAGGGCCAGGCGATTGCTGCCGGGCATTTCCTGCCGTGGATCGAGCGACTTGGCTGGTCGGCACGCTTCGACCTGGCGATGCTAGAGGCGACGCTCGACTACCTCGCGGTCAATCGCTGGCCGCTGGCGCTGAGCCTGTCCGGTGGCACCTTGCGCGATCAGTCGCAGCTGCAACTGATCCTCGACATGCTCGAATCACTGCCGGAACTGGCACCGTTGCTGACCCTGGAAATCGACGAACGCCAACTACCGCCTCCCGACGATCTGCAACGACTGAGCCACAGCCTGCTCGACACCGGTTATCGCATCGGCCTGCAGCATTTCGGCGGCAGCTTCAGCCAGATCGGCAACCTCACTCAACTGGGCCTGGCGTACTTGAAAATCGATGGGGCCTATATCCGACACTTTGATCAGCAGCGGGATAAACGGCTGTTCATCGATGCGATTTACCGGGCAACCAACAGCATTGACCTGCCGCTGATTGCGGAAATGGTCGAGACCCAGGGTGAGTTGGAGGCGATCAGGGAGTTGGGGGTGTTCGGAGTGATGGGCAGATTGATCGGGCCGCCGGAGCCGATGTGATTTTTTTCAGATACACCGCGTTATCGTTCATCGCGAGCAAGCTCGCTCCCACAGGGATTCTCGGCGTGCACCAAATCCCGGCTCACTGAAAAACCTGTGGGAGCGAGCTTGCTCGCGATTGCGGTTTCACATTCAACAGTGAAGTTGACTGATCCAACACGATCGCGAGTAAGCCCACTTTTCAGGTCAAACAGTATCCACCTTCAAGGAATGATCATTGAGCATGCCATTGATGATCGTCGCTGTGTCCGCCCCGGAAATCACTCCACCCGCCCCCGGCGTTACACCGTAGTGGCTGGCCAGGTTGACGCCCGCCAGGTCGATGGTCTGGTTCGGTGCCGCGCCGGCCATGCCGCTGACGTCGATGCTGGTGACCAGTGACGCACCGCTGCCGCTGACGGTGAAGTGCAAGTAGTCATCCAGCGAGGCAGCGGTGCCGTTTTCACCTTGCAGCAATTGCGACAGGTCGAGTTTGTCGGTGCCCGGTGTGAAGTCGGTGATCACGTCGTGGCCGCTGTTGCCCTTGAGCCACTGGAAGGTGTCGGCGCCGCTGCCGCCGGTCAGGGTGTTGTTGCCCAGGCCGCCGATCAGGAAGTCGTCACCGCCCTCGCCCTTGAGCACGTCATTGCCCAGGCCACCGGTGATGATGTTGCTGTTGTTGTCGCCGGTCAGTTTGTCGTTGAAGTCGGAGCCGATGAGGTTTTCGATGGCGGTCAAGGTGTCGGTGCCGGCGCCAAAAGTGTTCTGCGGACCGCTCGTGCCCAAGTTGACCGTGACAGCTGAGGTGGCATGCGCATAGCTGGCAGTGTCGTTGCCGGTGCCGCCATCGAGCAGGTCATTGCCGATTCCACTGAACAGCAAGTCATTGCCCGCATCGCCATGCAGCGTGTTGTTGCCGGTGCCTGCGGTGAGGATGTCATTGCCGTCACCGGCATTGATGACGTTGTCACCGTTGCCCGCCACCAGTGTGTCGTTGCCCGCCGTACCGGTGAGGGTGTGGCCGTCCTGGTAGCTGATGGACACGTTGGCATTGTCGCTGCCGCCATGGTTGTCGCTGGCGGTGTAGCTGCCGTGATAGTCCGGCGTGGTGTCGTGGGCGCCGGAATAATCGAGCTTCATGGTCAGCTGATAGCCTTCCGCGTTGCCTGCACCGCTGCCGCCACCGACGTTGGCAATGTTGGTGACATGAATCTGGTAAACGCCATCGGCGTTCGCCGTGATGGTCTGGCCATCGGCGAGGGGAATCCAGGCGCCGCCGTTGATGGAGTACTCCATGGTGATATGGCCGGCGGCCAGGTTGTGGTCCAGATTGAGGGTTTCGCCCTGCTTGAGGTTGACGGTGATGCGGTCCTCATCGTTGGTATTGGCGGCGGTGACCGGGCCCAGGTAACCACTGATCACCAACAGGGCGGTCATCGTTGCGGTGGTGGCCGCGAAGGAGCCGCGCACATTGCTCAGGCTCTGGTTGCTCGGTTTGACGCCGCTGCCGGAGAAGTCGATCGCACCGGTGCCGATGAAGTCCGCTCCCTTGGCAACCCAGCCGGTATTGAAGGTGGTTGGCGAAGCCTTGAGCGGGTCGCCGTCGGCGTCGGTGTCGTTGGCCAGCAGCAACTCGCCCGGCACCGTCACGCTGTTCGACAGCACGTTGGTGATGATGTGGTCATCGGTGGCCACCGGTGCCGCGTTCGGAATGACCTTGATCACCAGCGTCGAGTTGGCGAGATCGCCGTCGTTGTCGCTGACGGTGAAACCAATGTTTTCGGTGAGCACCACCGACGTGGTTTTCTGCGACACGTAGTTGTATTCGCCAGTGTCGAGGTTCACCACCAACGTGCCTTTGTTGTCGGTGGCGATGCTCAGGGTGTTGTTGGTGGTGTTGAAGGTGCCGTGGTTGGCACCACCGCTGAAGTTCAGCGAACCCTGGTTGTTGTTGCCTTTCGGATCGTAGGTGTACGTGGTGCCGTCGACGGTGATGGTTTTGATGAAGCCGCCATCCGCTCCGAACGTACCGCCCTCGCCCAGCAGTGAGCCGGTGACTGGTGCGCCGATCACGGTGCCCGAGAGCACCGAGTTGAGTTGACCGAGGTCGGTGACGATCACCGCGTTGGTATTGGTGCCCGTGCCGGTGCCGTCGTAGGCCAGTGGATCGAGGGCATCGTTGTCGACGTTTTTACCCAGACCGATCGCGTAGTTCTTGATTTGATTGTCGGTGAGGAAGTCTTTCCAGTTCGCCTCATCCTGAGTGCCGATCGAGCCTTCGTTAGGTTTGCCGTCGGAGAAGAAGTAGCCGACGTTTTGTGCGCCCGTCAGTTTGCCGTTGGTGTTGAACGCATCTTGCGCCACGTCCACCGCCGCGTCGTAGTTGGTACCGCCACCCGCCGACAGGCCGGAAACGATCGCCTTGGCAGTCGCCACATCCACCCAGATTGAAGTCTTGTCGGTGGCGTTGCTGCTGAACGTCACGATCTGCACTTTGACGTCGCCGAGGTCGTCGTACTTGTCGAGCAAGGCGCTGATCGCCTGCTTGGCCAATTCCAGTCGCGACAGCCCGGTTACGCCGGACGGGTCGGCCATACTGCCGGACACGTCGATCACCAGCAGCAGGTTGGTGTCGATCTCCACCGCTGCCACCGAACGTTCCGACGCCACGGCCTTGGGCACGTCATCGACAATGTTGACCACGATGGTGCTGGTGGTGCTGTTGCCCGCTGCATCGGTGGCCTTGTAGGTGAAACTGTCGCTCAGGGTGTTCGGGCCATCGTTGGCGCCCGGCGTGGTTTTCGGTGCCGAGGTCAGGGTGTAGGTGTAGGTGCCATTCGGGTTGAGCAGGATTTGCCCAAAGGCGCCGTTGGCACTGCCGACCAAGGTGTAGGTGATCGCGCCCGCCGCGCCGGTGACTGAACCCACCAGTGTTCCGGTAGCGGTTTCACCGGTGTTGCCCGGTTCGCTGCCGGTGACCGTGCCGGCCGCCAGGTCCTGGCCGTCCTTGCTCAGGTCGAGGGCTTTTTCGTAGACCGTCGCGTCGGTGTCGGTGACGGCTTTGATGTTGCTGTTGCAGACATCGACGGTGATGGTGGTGGTGCTTTGATCGCCATCGGCATCGCGCACGGTGTAGGTGAACGTGTCGGTGGCACCCGGTGCAGCGACCGAGTTCGGGTTGCTGTGATAGACCGCGTTGCCATCGGCATCGAGGGTCAGGTAGCCGTAGTTGCCGTTGATTTGCGAATTGAGCCCGCCCACCGCCGGGGTCGAGGTATTGCTGCCGGCGCGTACACCGATCACGGCACCGAGACCATCGGCGCCGCCGCTGTCGTTGTCCAGCACGTTGCCGCTGACAATCCCGCCCTCCGTCACCGAGACCGCGTCCGGTTTGGCCGTCGGTACGTCATCGACAATGTTCACCACAATGGTGCTGGTGACCACGTTGCCGAGGGAATCGGTGGCCTGATAGGTGAAGGTTTCGTGAGTGACGTTCGGGCCATCATTGGCGTTTGGCGAGGTAGTCGCTGGCGAAGTCAACGTGTAGGTGTAGGTGCCATTCGGGTTGAGCACGATTTGCCCGTGCTCCCCGGTGGCGCTGCCGACCAACGCGTAAGTGATCGCACCCACCGCGCCGCTGACCGAGCCGACCAACGTGCCGGACGCGGTTTCACCGGTGCTGCCCGGTTGGCTGCCGACAACCGTACCGACGGCCAGATCCTGGCCATCCTTGTTCAGGTCGAGGGCTTTTTCGTAAACGGTGACGTCGGTGTCACTGACTGCTTTCAGGCAGCTGTTGTAGACGTCGATGGTGATGGTGGTGGTGCTTTGGTCACCGTCAGAATCGCGCACGGTATAGGTGAATACATCCACTGCGCCCGGGCCGCTCACTGCGTTCGGATTGCTGTGATAGACCGCGTTGCCATTGGCGTCGAGAGTCAGGTAACCGTAGTTGCCATCGATCTGCGTGTTGAGCCCGCCTACCGCTGCGGTCGAGGTGTTGCTGCCGGCGCGCACGCCGATCACGGCACCGAGACCATCGGCGCCACCGCTGTCGTTGTCCAGCACATTGCCGCTGACGGTGCCGCCCTCTTGTACCGAATCAAAATCGGCTTTGGCCGTCGGTACGTCATCGACGATGTTCACCACGATGGTGCTGGTGACCACGTTGCCGAGGGAATCAGTGGCTTGATAAGTGAAGGTTTCGTGAGTGACGTTCGGGCCGTCGTTGGCGTTCGGCGAGGTGCTCGCTGGCGAAGTCAACGTGTAGGTGTAAGTGCCGTTCGGGTTGAGCACGATTTGCCCGTGCTCACCGGTAGCGCTACCGACCAGCGCATAGGTGATCGCGCCCACAGCGCCGCTGACCGAACCCACCAGGGTGCCGGACGCCGTTTCACCGGTGCTGCCCGGTTGGCTGCCGACCACGGTGCCAGCCGCCAAATCCTGGCCGTCCTTGGTCAGGTCGAGGGCTTTTTCGTAGACCGTTACGTCGGTGTCGCTCACCGCTTTCAGGCAGCTGTTGTACACGTCGATGGTGATGGTGGTGGTGCTTTGGTCACCGTCAGAATCGCGCACGGTATAGGTGAATACATCCACTGCGCCCGGGCCGCTCACTGCGTTCGGATTGCTGTGATAGACCGCGTTGCCATTGGCGTCGAGAGTCAGGTAACCGTAGTTGCCATCGATCTGCGTGTTGAGCCCGCCTACCGCTGCGGTCGAGGTGTTGCTGCCGGCGCGCACGCCGATCACGGCACCGAGACCATCGGCGCCACCGCTGTCGTTGTCCAGCACATTGCCGCTGACGGTGCCGCCCTCTTGTACCGAATCAAAATCGGCTTTGGCCGTCGGTACGTCATCGACGATGTTCACCACGATGGTGCTGGTGACCACGTTGCCGAGGGAATCAGTGGCTTGATAAGTGAAGGTTTCGTGAGTGACGTTCGGGCCGTCGTTGGCGTTCGGCGAGGTGCTCGCTGGCGAAGTCAACGTGTAGGTGTAAGTGCCGTTCGGGTTGAGCACGATTTGCCCGTGCTCACCGGTAGCGCTACCGACCAGTGCATAGGTGATCGCTCCCACGGCACCGCTGACCGAACCGACCAGGGTGCCGGACGCGGTTTCACCGGTGCTGCCCGGTTGACTGCCGACGACCGTACCGGCGGCCAGATCCTGGCCGTCCTTGTTCAGATCAAGGGCTTTTTCGTAGACCGTTACGTCAGTGTCGCTGACTGCTTTCAGACAGCTGTTACTCACATCGATGGTGATGGTGGTGGTGCTTTCATCGCCATCGGCATCGCGCACGGTGTAGGTGAACACATCCACCGCACCGGAACCGCTCACGGCGTTCGGGTTGCTGTGATAGACCGCGTTGCCGTTGGCATCGAGGGTCAGGTAGCCGTAGGTGCCGTTGATCTGGCTGTTCAGGCCGCCGATCGCCGAGGTCGACGTGTCGCCGCCGGCACGCACGCCGACCACCGCGCCACTCGCCGCTGGGCCATCCGCGCCGCCGATGTCGTTGTCCAGCACGTTGCCGCTGACAGTGCCGCCCTCCGCCACTGAGGCCGAATCCGGTTTGGCGGTCGGCACGTCATCGACGATGTTGACGTTCAGTTCGCCATGGGCGGTGGTGTTGTTGTCATCGACCACGACCACGGCAAACGGCTCGGAAATGCTGTTGGTGCCGTTGCCAGTCGGGTGACTTTCGTTATCGGCCAGGGTGTAGCTGTAGCTCACCACACCGGTCACGGGATCAAACCCGGTGATGGTCAGCGTGCTGCCCAGCGGAGTGACGACCGATTGCGGGAAGCCTGCGACCACGCCACCGCTGATGACGGCGATACCGCCAATGGTCAGGGTTTGCACACCGTCCAGCGCGGTGATGGTGAAGGTGCCGCTTTGGGTCAGCGTCGGCGTGTTGGGGTCAGTGCCGTCGCTGAGGTTTTTTTCGTAGACGGTCAGTTCGCCGCCTTCAACGTTCAAGCCGTCAATAGTCACCGGGTCGTCGTTGTTATGGATGTTCAGCACCAGGTTGGCGGTACTGGAATCGCCGTCGGCATCGGTCAAGGTGTAGGTGAAGGTTTCAGTGCCGTTGCCACCGCCATGCAGGGCTTTGAAGTCGGCGTCGCTGGTGTTCAGGGTGTAGGTGTAAGTGCCGTTGGCATTCAGCACCAGAGTGCCGTAAGTGCCGACGAAAGTGCCGGGGGTAATCGGCCCGGAATTTTCACCCACCGGCACACGGTCCGCGCCTTGCACATCGTTGGTCAGTACGTTGCCGTTGAGGGTCAGCTGGGTTTCCGACGCCACGCCGTTACCGTCGTCGATGGCTTTTGGCACGTCGTCGGTGATGTTGATATCCAGCGATCCGTTCGCCGTGTCGCCATTGCTGTCGCCGGCCACCACGGTGAAGTGTTCACTGAGGGTGGTGCCGTCGCCGCTCGAATGGGTTTCGTTGCCGTTGAGGGTGTAGCTGTAACTCACAACGCCATTGGTCGGGTTGTAACCGGTGATGGTCAGGGTGCTGCCCAACGGGGTCGTGATCGACTGCGGGAAGCCCACCGCGACACCGCCGCTGATCACGTTGATCCCGCCGATGCTCAGGTTGCTCAGCCCGTCGAGGGCTGTGATGGTGAACGTGCCGTTCTGGGTCAATGCTCCGGGATTGCTGGACGAGCCGTCGGCGAGATTGGCTTCGTTGACGGTGAGTTCACCGCCCTCCACCGACAGGCCCTTGAGGGTGACGGGATTGTCCGCCACCGGTGGAATGACTGGCGGAACGACTGGAGGAACAACCGGCTCGATCGCCGCCGCTGGCGTGCCGGCGTCAGGGTCGGCATCGCCATCGTGGCGCTCTTCGGGAAACTCGGGAATGCCGTTAAAACCGGCAGTGGGAAAGCCGATGTTCGGATCGACGCGCCCACCGACTTCTTCAAGCATGACGAAACTGTGCCCGCCCCCCGCCGCGCCGCCCGGTGCACCGGTCGACGGCCCGGCTGCCGTGGCTTCCGCGGTTTGCGTCGGGTCGTCACCAGCGGCAATGGCTTTTTGCAGTTGTTCGACATCGCTCAGTTGCGCCTGGCTCGGGGTCACCGCTTCGGCTGTGTCGACGTGGGGGGCGTGATCAGCCAGCAACTGTGGCGTCATTTGCAGGCTGCTGCCCCGACCAAGGGTCAGTTCCTGGCCATTTTGCAAATGCACCGCTACCGCGCCCTCGGCCCCGGTCGTCAATTGATCACCAGCGAATAACCGGTCTCCCTCGATCAGGACACGACGTGTGCCGTCGTTTGAAACCGCGAACACCTGCCCGACGATCTTGCTGACGATACCGATGAGCGTAGCCATGTGCATTTCCTCCGCTGCCAACCGCTGTCGGCATTTTTTTTATTGCGCGGAGCAATGCTTATGGATGGCTCAACGGGTTGCCCGGCGGATCGTCTACCGGTCAGCGGGTTTACCTGAGTAAGCCGCTGCCCTGGCGACGATCTCGCCCAGCGTGTTGCTCGCGGGCCACGTTTCGTTGCGCAACAAACCCCTTTGCAATCAAAGGCATCGGGAACACTTCGCAAACACGTTGCCCTGCGAGCGATGCGTAACGGTTCTGAATCACCCGAGTGACAAAAAACCGTCACCCAATTCCGCTACGCCTCCCTCCCCTCCAGCACTTCTCCGCCCTATGTCGATAAGTGGATCTGAACTTTTCAATCGCCCTGATGAGCGCCCTAAAGCTCATAAATCAAGGGCTTTCGTAGTGAACAATGTGCTGGATTTTGCAGAGCGCATAAGTTTTTTTCGGCATAACTCTTATGAGAAACACTTCTTAGGTTCTCTCCAGAATGTTCTTAGCTCTTCTGTAAAACGCGTGAAACGGTTTACCTATAAATGTCGTCAAATATTTGGCGACTAATAAAGCACCATCAGGAATCAGGGAGATGCACCATGCGCCTTTTAACCCCCCTATGCAGCGCGGTTCTGCTGGCCATGGCCTGCACTTCTCAAGCACATGCCATGTCATTGACCGAAGCCATTCAAAGCACCATCGCCACTCACCCGGAACTGGCGTCGCGGGTAGACAGCCGTCTGTCGGCTGACGAAGACGTGAAGGTCGCGAAGGGGGGCTTTTATCCGTCGGTTGACTTGAATGCCGCGTACGGGCGCGGGTACAGCGATAACACCAACACCCGGGCGTTCGGTAATCACCACACCGAAATTCTCAATTACACCCAGTCGGAACTGCGTCTGCGGCAGATGCTCTTCGACGGCTTCAACACCGCCAACGAAGTCGAGCGCACCAAAGGCGTGGTCAATTCCCGGGCCTATTACGCCCAGGGCACCGCTCAGGATCTGGCCCTGCGCACCATCGAGGTCTACCTCGAAGTGCTCAAGCGCCGTGAACTGGTGACGCTGGCCAAAAACAACTTGCAGGCGCATTTGCGGGTCAACGATCAGATCGGCCTGCGCACCGAGCGCGGGATCGGCAGCAATGCCGACGCCGACCAGTCCACCGCTCGTCGGGCGCTGGCGGAGAACAACCTCGACACCGCCGAAGTGGATCTGGCGGATGCCGAGTCGAACTTCGCCGCCGTGGTCGGGCGCCTGCCCGATGAACTGGAAACACCGCCGTCAACTCGCGGCGAATTGCCGGCCACTTTGCAGGAAGCCCAGCAGAGCATGGTCGACAACAACCCGTACCTGAAATCCGCCCAGGCCGACGTGCAATCCGCCGAGAGCCAGTACGAAGTCGCCAAGTCGCCGTTCTACCCACGCTTCGACGCCGAAGCCGCGGTGGGCGCGAACAACAACATTGCCGGTGAAGAAGGCCACGACAACGAATGGCGGGTGGGTGTGGTGATGAACTACAACCTGTTCCGCGGCGGCAGCGACAAGGCGCGCCTGCAATCGGACGCGCACAAGATCAATCAGGCGATGGACATCCGCAACAACGCCCTGCGCCAGCTCAACGAGAACATTCACCTGGCGTGGAACGCCATGGTTAACGCCAAGAAACAAACCCCGACCGCCCGTGAATACGCCGACACCAGCAAACGCGTGCGCGTGGCGTATCAGGATCAGTTCGGCCTTGGCCAACGCACCCTGCTCGACCTGCTGGACAGTGAAAACGAACTCTACAACGCCAACCGTCGCTACACCGAAGTGCGCTACACCGAAGAGTTTTCGATGTACCGTGTACTGGCGAACATGGGCCAGCTGTTGAGCAAGCAGCGGGTCGTACTGCCCGCCGATGCCATCGCCCAGGCCGAAGTGAAGAGCGAAGCTCGTTTGCCTACTCTCAAATAAACACCCCCGTAGGAGCTGCCGAAGGCTGCGATCTTTTGATTTTGTTTTTTAA
>NZ_JBSVXD010000079.1:0-25778 GCF_054070755.1 Pseudomonas sp. SDO5591_S426
TGCGTCGACTGGCACGCCGCTATCGCAAGCAGGCTCACTCCTACAGTTGTTTTTAGGTGGCAGAAATGGCGAGTTGCCAGCAGTCTCGCCATCCTTGTCTACACTGCTCTAACCAATGGAGGTAGCGCTCGGCAGTGCGCCGGCAAAGGAGTGCGCGATGTCGCCTCGCATGCAGTTTCGCGGCCCGGCCCGGCAACGGGGGGCGATCGGTTTGATGGCGGCCGGCACCTTGGCGCTGGCGTTGGGATTCACGCTGCTGGTGATCGATTCCGGCAGGCTTTATCTGGAGCAACGCAAGCTGCAACGGGTGGCGGATACCGCGGCACTCGAGGCCGTTACCCGCGATGGCAATTGCAAGTCCGGCCAGAGTGCAACCACCTACGCCACGCAAAGTGCGACGCGCAACGGGTTTACCGTCAACGCGGACAACACGCTGGTGGTCAATTGCGGCACTTTGCAGACCGGCGCGGGTAACCTTCGGGCGTTCGCTGCCGATGCGACAAAAACCGCTGCCGTGCAAGTCACCGTCAGCCGTCCCGTCACGACCAGCGTGGCGGCGGGCATCGGTGCGTTGTTGTCCGGCGGACCGGTCAGCCTCACGACCCGGCTCAGTGCCACCGCTGTCGCCGCCGAGCCCAAGCAGACGCTGGCGCAATTGAGTATTCGCAGCACTTTGTTGGGAGTCGATAGCGCCAGATCAAACCTGTTGAACCCACTGTTCTCGACGCTGCTGGGGGGCAACGTCAACCTCACCGTCGGCGGTTGGGACGGCTTGGTCAAGACCGATATCAACCTGCTGAAATTCATGGATCAACTCGCCATCGAATTGGGCGTTACGGCCGGCAACTACACCGCGCTGTTGAACACGCAAGGCAGTGTCACCAAGTTCATCAAGGCTGCGGCTACGGTGGCGGGGCAGAGCGGCGCCACGGTGGAAGTCAAAACCGCGTTGGCCAACCTGCAACTGTCGGCCTCCGCCGCTTCGCCGATCAAGCTCGGTGATCTGCTGCAATTGCAAACCGGTGCGCAAGCGCAAGGGCTGGACGCCACGGTGCAGCTGTTCCAACTGATCCAGGGGTTTGTCCAACTGGCGAACAAGAACAGCGCGGTGAACGCCGTGTTGCCGGTGAATTTGTTGGGATTGGCAGGCGTGACGACCCGCATAAAAGTCATTCAGCCGCCGCAGTTTTCGGCGGTGGGCGACCCGGCGCTGGCGAAGGTCGCGCCGCTGGGGGTTAACAGGATTTATGTGAGTACGGCGCAGATTCGCATATTGGTGGCGGTTGATTTGTCGTTGATCAATGCGGTGATCCAGACGGTCAATGGAACGCTAGACCTTCTGATGGATTTGCTCAATCCGGTGCTGAGGCTGGATTGCTTGCTCGGAAGCTGCACTCAAACTGACTTCAGAGTGCTGCCAAGTGGACTGAACATCGATGTCGGTATCGAGGCTGGCACGGGCAGCAGTTACGTGACCGACTTTTCCTGCGCTGGTCCGACCAACAAGAGCCTCACCGCCACCACCAATATTTCGGCCGTGAAAGTCAAAGTTGGTCTGATCGATGATGCGATCTGGCTTTCGTCCTCACCGTCTCCAAGCTTGTCGCCATTGCCTCTTGTCGATATCGGCTCGAAAACCTGCAGCAATATTCTCAATATGACCTGCGGTCCGCGAACACCCTTCGGCGGCGGCGGTACCGAAATCATGATCGACAGCCCGGTTGCCGGTAAAACCGAACCCAATTACACCTTTGCCAACCCCCATGAAATCAACGTTTCGCCGATCCCGACGCACCCGGTCACGATGACCGGAGTGGTGGGCAGCCTGAAAGGGACGCTCGGCGGATTTACGCTGATCAAGCACACGCCTGCCATCGGCAGCCTGTTGGGATCGCTGCTCAGTACTTTGCTGTCGACGCTGTCCGACGTCGTTTCGCTGTTGATCACCGCCATCAGCGGCCTGATCGCACCGCTGGTCGACCCGATCCTGGACAGTCTGCTGACCAACCTCGGCATCGACATCAACAAAGTCGACGTCGGTTTCAACCTGACCTGCGGCGAGAAAGGCAAAGCCTATCTGGTGATCTGATCCGCCGGCACAACCGGTAATTCAATGCAGAACCGCGCGCCCTCGGTCGAGTTCCTGACGCTGAGTTTGCCGCCCATGTTCTCGACAATGCCGTAACTCACCGACAACCCCAGGCCCGTGCCGACGCCCACCGGTTTGGTGGTGAAAAACGGCTCGAAAATCCGCTCCAGCAAACGGTGATCAATACCGCCGCCGTTGTCCTCGACCCACAGCCGCACCGACTGCTCATGGCGCTCGGCGTACACGGCGATCCACGGTTTGAAGTCTGGACTGCCTTCACGCTTGCCGAGTAATGCGTCCCGGGCGTTGACCATCAGATTGATCAGCACTTGTTCAAGCTGATCGACATGGCCGCGCACCAATACCTCAAACCCTGTCTCACTGATGCGCAAATCCACGCCTTTGCCGCGCATGCCTTCGGCCAGCAGCGACAGCGTGCCTTCGATGGCCTGGGCCGGGTTGAACGGGTGCTCTTCGATTTCCGAGCGACGGCCGAACACGCGCATATGATCGACCACGCGCGCGGCGCGCTGCACCTGCGCATCGATGCGGTTGAGTTTGTCGGTCAGGTAATCAATCTGCGCATCGCCGTTGCTCAGGCGCTTGAGGACATTGACGATGGCCATGCGCATCACGTTCAGCGGCTGGTTGATTTCATGGGCCAGGCCTGTGGCCATTTCGCCGAGGGTGGCCATTTTCGCGCTTTGCGTGAGTTGCTGCTGCGAGCGCCGCACTTCGGTGTTGTCGCGGCCCACGGCTTGAATTTCCAGCAACTGGCCCTGCGGGTCGAACACACCGCGATCCGACCAGACCCACCACGCATGTTCGCGGCCGGGCAGTTGCAGGTTGATCTCGGCGGTACTCACCGGAAACTCGGGGCTCAACTGACTCAGGCGCTGGGTGAATGCCTCGCGCTGTTCCTGGGACATCCAGTTGCCCAGATTCACCCCCGGCAATT
Source organism: Pseudomonas sp. SDO5591_S426 (assembly GCF_054070755.1). Classification (NCBI taxonomy): domain Bacteria; kingdom Pseudomonadati; phylum Pseudomonadota; class Gammaproteobacteria; order Pseudomonadales; family Pseudomonadaceae; genus Pseudomonas; species Pseudomonas sp. SDO5591_S426. Next base: position 3,048 of record NZ_JBSVXD010000079.1, read on the forward strand.
GTTCCGGCGCGCACTCCAGATATGTCGCCAGCGGCTTGTTGCCGAAGGTCAGGGTAAGGTCCGGGCGATAGCGGCAGATCATCGCTGGCGAGTCTTCCACCAGAATCCGGTAACGCTCCTCGCTCTGCTTGACCCGCTCGGTCGCCAGGGTCGCTTCGGTGACGTCCAGCCACAGGCCAACGGCTTCCACCGGCAGGCCAAGGTCATCGCGCAGCAGCTTGGCTTCATCGAGCAACCAGTGGTAATCGCCACGACAGTCGCGCAGCCGATAGCGGCTGCTCACCGAACCTTCGCGCAGCAGTTGGCGAGTGCGTTCGAAATAGCGGTCGCGGTCCTCGGGGTGAACCCGTTCGACCAACGCGGCGCCGGTGCATTCGGCGAGGGTCCAGCCGAGCAACGGCCCCAGGCTGTCGCTGAAGAAGGTCGGTTGCAATGCGCCTTCGACGTAGCGCTGCACGTAAATGACCGCGGGCGAACGGGCGATCAGATTGTCCAGCCGCGCATGAGCCGCGGCGGCGTTTTGTTCCTGGTTCTTGATGTCGCTGATGTCGAGCATGAAACCGACCAGACGCCGGTTTCTGCCGACGCCCAAGGCCTGGCCTTGCAAGCGATACCAGGCAGGTGTCGAGGCGTTATCGAGGGGACGCAGGCGCACGCACAGCAATAGCGGCGTGCTTTCATCCTGCAAGGTTTGCAGGCGACTGCGCAGCTCTTCGCGGTCGGCTGGGTGCACTTGATCAAGCCAGTCCTGCAGTGGCAAACGCAGGCTCCCGAGGTTCAGCGTGCTGGCCAGTGAGGGCGCCAATAGCACCTCGGCGCTGTCGCTGAACACTTCCCACCAGCCTGTGCCGAGCAAGGCTTGCAGCGACTCGAGGCGTTCCAGTTGCAGGTGATGGCGGTGTTCGCGCAAGCGTTCCAGCACGGGCGCGGCGAGCGCGGCAGCGAATTGCAGCCAGTCGATCATCCCGACGTCGGGCGCTCGTTGTTGCACCGACCAGCAACCACACAACAACCAGGCCGCCACCCCTTGGGCATCGTGATAGGGCACGACGAAACCCTCGGTATTGCCGAAGGTGCCTTGCAGGCGCGGGTGCTCCATCAGATTGAGGTGCTGGGGCGCGGAGCCGTTGAGGCTGTCGAGGCCGGTGCCCAGGCGCTGCCCGTTTTGCCAAAGCTGCGGCGCGTCGAAACCGGCGTAGTGCTGGTGAATCTGCCAACCCTGTTCCTGCTCGTCGAGCAATGCCAAGGCGATGCACGGGATCTGGAAACGCTGGGCGAGGCTTTGCAGTTGTTCGCTCAGCACCTCGGGTAAACGCGTCAGGCTGCATACGCGCAAATGCTCGCCGATCTGCGCCGCCAGCAACTGACATTGATCGCGCAGGCGCGATTGCCGGCGTTCGAGCAGCAGGTCGCCGATGTCCAGCAGCTGCAACAACCAGGCATCGGCCAACGGCTGGACCCAGCCGCGCAGATGAAGGGGCTGGCCGCTGAGGCCGTAAAAGTCCAGGTCCAGTTGCTGCCCTTGCCAATCAGCCGGTGAACCCTCGACCACGAGACTGCAATGGGGCAACAGGAAGTCGAGCAGATGCGGCGCCTGCGCGGTGGGTACCTGTTGCGCCAGCAGATGCCGCAACGGCCCCGTCAAATGCAGCACCTGGCCTTCGGCATTCAGATGCATCTGCAAACCGACACTCAGCACGCTCAGCGGCTTCAGGGATTCCGCAGGCGGTGATGGATGACGGTTGAGCAGACGCCCGAAGAGTTTGTCCCCGGCACTCAAAATTGCAGGCTCGAACTGGCGGTGAGCGTGGCGGGTAAATTCGGTACTTGGCCGATGCCCGGCAGGTGCAGAAATGGAATCACCGCGCTCAATTTGTTGGTGGGATAGTTGATGCTGACCTTCAACACACCGGCCGTAAGCGTGGTGCTGGTGTCGGTGTCGACATTGAATTTCAGCCCGGAGGGAATCCACGCCAGCTGCCGTTTCAACTCATCCTTGACCACGGTTTTCAGCGCGGCTTCGTAGCCGGGTGTGTTCGGGTCCAGCGCCACGCTGCGTCGCACGGCTTCGGCGGTGGACTGGTTGAAGGATTGCATCAACAACAGCGGCAGGCTGTACGTGACGATGGCATAGAACACGCCGAAAAAAATGACGAACACCAACGCAAATTCAATCGCGGCGGCGCCTTTTTGCTTGCGGGGGAGGTTGGTTTTCATGAGTGCGTCTACCCTGACCATCACTGCGTAATGTCAGCATAGAATCATTCAGCCAAAAGGGATGTTTTTTACCGAATGCAAAGCTTTGTCCTACTGATCTGGCTGGCGCTGTGCGCCGCACAGGATGCCCGGGAGCGCCACATTGCCAATGCCCTGACGTTGGGCGGCGGGGCATTGGCCCTGGCCTGGTTGCTGTGGAACGGCTCCACCTGGCTGGGCGCACCCGCCGAACAAGGCGGCTGGGCGGCGCTGCTGGCGCTGGCCTTCACCTTGCCCGGTTATGCGATGCGAAGGCTGGGTGCGGGCGATGTGAAACTGATGACCGCGCTGGGCCTCGCGACCGACGGTCGGCATGTGCTGGGCGTGTTTATCGGCGCCGGATTGGCCAGCGTGTTTTGGTGGCTGCTGGCGCCAAGAGTCTGGCTGCTTATCGGTCAAGGGTTTAGAAGTCATGTCCGTTATCTGGAGCCGGGAATGTCAAAAAAACAACCCTTTGCACCGTTCTTGCTGGTGGGTTTTTTACTGACGTTGGCCTGGCTCCGCTAGTCGTTCGTTTTGTACAGAGTGGCCAAGAGCGACTACTTTCATACAAGAGTTGTACAGCCTAAAGCGGTGGATACAGGAACGGTCAGCCTTTGACCTTGCAGGGAGTTGCACGTGAACAAGCGTACCTCGGCAGTAAAAATCCTTGTGGTCGATGACCAGCCCACGGTCGTTGAAGAACTCTGCGAATTTCTTGAGAGCAACGGTTACCGTTGTGTGCCTTGCGAGTCCGGCCATCAAGCCATCGAACGATTCAATGACGACACCGACATCGGTCTGGTGCTCTGCGATTTGCACATGCCTGGCCTGGACGGGATTCAACTGGTTCAGGAGCTTCAGCGGTTGTCCGGCAAGCATCGCGCGTTTGAAGCGATCATGTTGACCGGGCAGGCGGACAAGCAGGATGTGATCAAGGCCCTGCGTGCCGGGATTGCCGATTACTACCAGAAGCCGATTGACCTGCATGAGTTGCTTGAAGGTTTGCAGCGTCAGGAGGTGGCTTTGCATGAGCGGCAAAAGACGCTGCAGTTGGGGCATTTGAATCAGAAGCTGCAATACCTGTCCGAGTCGATCGATGATTTGTACCAGGACCTGGACAAGGTTCGGCGTACGCCGTATTCGTCGGCTTCGGCGGATGACGGTGATGTCAGCGATACCGACCGGATTGAGATGCCAGCGATTTTCAATCAGCTGTCGCCGCGGCAGCTGGATGTGGCGCGGTTGGTGGGCAAGGGGCAGACCAATTATCAGATTGCCTGTGAGTTGGGGATTACCGAGAACACCGTGAAGTTGTATGTGTCGCAGGTGTTGCGGCTGACGCATATGCATAATCGGACGCAGTTGGCGTTGGCGTTGTCGCCTAGTAGTTCGGGGATGCGGCAGAGGGTTACGGCGCACTGAGTTTTCCTGGCTGTAAGCCGATCAAAACTGTGGGAGCCAGCCTGCTGGCGATGGCGGCCTCCCGGTGTACATATCCATTTCTGCGGTAACGGCGGCTTATGGTTTCGCCCTTACGGCGAGTCCCTTTTTCAAACGCCAAAAAGGAACCAAAAGGCTGGCCCCTTACGTACGGCCCCTCGCTAAGGCTCGGGGTTCCTTCGCTCCGGCATTCATCCGGGGGCATCGCCTCCGGTCTGCTTCGCGACGACCTCCTCTCGATGTGTGCGGCTTCGCCGCACGGCGCTACGCGCCCACCCCCGGATGAACGCCTCCACTCAGCCTGCCGATGGGGCGGGTGGATCAAGATCAAAAGCGGCAGGCGAGCTAACGCTCGGCCTGTTGAGTGGTGAGAGGCAACTCGGTGGTGTGTGCTGATCTGCTTTTGCTTTTGCTTCTCTGTAGGAGCAAGGCTTGCCCGCGATGGCGGCCTGTCAGCCGACCAATTTCTTGCGAATGCACCCAATCCAACTGTAGGAGTGAGCCTGCTCGCGATGACGGAGTGTCAGGCGACATTGATGTTGAATCCACCGCGCTCATCGCGGGCAAGCCCGCTCCCACAATAATTCGGTTGCTCGCAAATCCTGGGTACACCCACCAACCCTGTGGGAGCTGGCTTGCCAGCGATGGCGGCCTGACAGCCGACCAATTTCTTGCAACTGCACCCAATCCAACTGTGGGAGCCAGCCTGCTGGCGATGGCGGCGGAACAGTCGACGATGTTTAACGGTGAATAAAAACACCGGAACCTTCCCACATGTTTTTCAGGTTGTCCGTCGGACGCGCGATCTCTAGCCTCTGTCTGTCGCTGACAAAATCAGTGATCGGGCTGTCGCGGCCTGTTAAGTCCATTTGGTGCATAATCCACCGGCCCAACCGGAGTGCTTCGGTACTTGTCGTTTGGTGTGATGGTGGCTGTGCGCGGGATACCTTCGGGTATGCCGAGTTTCCAAATGGCTCGGTCCGCGACCCCGCGTACAGCTGCCGCCTTTTATCGCTGTCGCGGCGATTCAGTGGCAGCTCCATTTCTCATTTGGAGCTTCACCATGATCAAACCAACCCCAAATCCCCCCGAAACCGACCCCGCTTCCCCCTACGAATCTACCCACTCAAAAAAGCTCCACGAAGCCGCCGATCGTGCGCTGGATTACCATCTCAATCCCGACAAAGACTCGGCATCCCCGCGCCAGCCCAGCTCGATGTTCGTCATCGTTCCTGACATCAACACCGAAACCCTGTTGGCCCACGCGTGCGAATCGTTGGCGTCGGCCAGCATCATGGCCAGTGACCTCGCGGGGTTTCTGGACAGTCCGCATCGCAATGCATTGCTGGGTATTGCGCAGATCATCATGCTCGGTGAGCTGGCCGTGAATCGGGCGCTGGATAATCTCGATCCGCAGGATTGATCACTGCTTCCCTGTGGCGAGGGAGCTTGCTCCCGCTGGGTTGCGCAGCGACCCAAAAACCGCAGTTTGCGGTGCATTTGGCAAACCGGGACCTTTGATCGCGACTGCTACGCAGTCGAACGGGAGCAAGCTCCCTCGCCACGGTTTGTCAGGTGCAACGCTCCATTTATTCCCCCGCCCCACTATTCACTTTCCCCCCTTCATACTGATCAAAAAACGCCGGTATCTCATGCTGAAAACTCTTCAGCCAGCGCTGCATCGCCAGTTCGCGTTCGGTGGCGCTGGCGGTTTGGGGCTTGTCGGAGGCGAAAGTATTGCGCGATTGCAGTTGCAGCCAGCCTTCGGTTTCCTGCTGTTGCGGTGAGGCCGGGCCGGCGTCGATGGCGTGGCTGGTGAAGGGCAGGGCCAGCAGGCCGAGGCAGCAGAGGGTGGTCGGTTTCATGTGGGTTCTCCCTACTGAAGCGCCGGGTTGGTGACGGCGGCGACTTGGGCGGCAATGGTGGCGCCGGGTTTGGCCGGGGCCTTGAGTTTCTCGGCGCGGGCCTGGGCTTCGGTGACTTGGGCCGGGCTCAGGCCGAGGCGGCTGACCAGTTCGGCGGCGCGGTTCCAGTCGTCCTGGTAGATCAGTAAAGTCACCAGATTCACCGCCGCCAGTTGATCGCTTTGCTTGAGTTCGATGGCAGTGAGGAATTCGAATTTCGCGTCTTCGACCCGCAATTGATTGAGGTACACCACGCCCAGGTCGTTGCGGATTTTTTCATCGGTGGGCGCCAGTCGTGCGGCCCGTTGCAGGTGGGCTTGTGCCTGGCCGTGATCGCCCGAGGCGGCGGCAAGTTGGCCCAGACCGTGTTCGGCTTCGGCGGCCATGCAGCTGCCGAGCAAACTTCGGTACAACGGCTCGGCTTCGCTGCGACCCAGCAGTCGATAGACCTTGGCCTTGCGCAGGCGTACGTCGGCGAGGTTGTCCGGCAGGCTTTGCAGGTTGGCCAGGCTGGCGTGGAGTTTGCCGTCCTTGGCCATGTCATCGGCGAGGTTCAGCGACAGCTGTTGTTCGGAACTCAATTTGCCGCAACTGGCGGAGTCGGTCAGGGCGCTCCAGGGTGTCTGGCCGTTGCTCGCGCAACCGCCCAGCATCAGCAGACTCAAACCGGCAATCAGTGCTTTCATCAGGTTCCCTCTAGGAAGCAAAGGCCCGGGCCAGGGCGGTGAAGCCCGGGCCGGCCAGTACGATCAACAACGCCGGGAAGAGAAACAGCATCATCACGACGGACATTTTTGCGGACATCTTGGAGATGTATTCCTGCAGACGCGTCAGGCGCCGGTCATCGAGCAACAGCTTGAGCGCCAGCAGGGATTTCATCGCACCGCCGCCCTGATGAATCAGCTGTTGCAGGATCACGCAGGTGTCGGTGAATTCGTCCACCGCCAGCAGGCGAGTGGCTTTGTGCAGTTCTTCGCCCAGTTCCAGGCCGGAGTCGACCCGGGCCAGCACCAGGCGCAGTTCATGGGTCAGGATCGGCAGCAGTTGTTTGCCGTCGTTGCTCAATACGCGCAGCGATTGCTCCACCGCCATGCCTGATTCAAACAGGATGCGCAGCAGCGGAATGAAGGTGGAAATTTCGATCGCCAGTTTTTTCTGCCGATGGTGCGCGGCGGCGGCCAACAGACGTTTGGGCAACAGATAACCGATGCCGAGAGCAAATGCCGGGGCGATCCACTGATTGACCACGTTGGGGAAAAACAGACCCTGGATCAGCAGGCACAAGATCAGCGCCAGCACCGGTGCGCCAACCTGGAACGCCGCGAACATGGCGCGCTTGCGTGCTGTGCGCCAGCCGAGGGCGTTGAGCAGCGTTTGGGTTTCGTTGTCGAGTTTGACTGACTGCTGACCCACGCGACTGGCGCCCAGCGCATGCAGCCACTGGCTGAAACGATTGTCGCTCGGTGCTTTACCGTCCAGGCGCTGCACCACCTGACGGGCACGTCGGCGCAGCTCCAGCACGACACTCAACAGCAGCAACGAGGCCGTTATGAACAGCAGCGAGCTCAGCAACATGGACAGGTTCATAGGCTGCGCAACATGCGCCACAGCGCCAGACATCCGAACACCTGCAAGCCGATCGCGCTCACTAGCATCATTTGCCCGGAGCCGTCGTTCCACATGCCCATCAGGTAGTTCGGATTGGAGATCAGAAAGTAGGCGGCGACGGTGATCGGCAGCAGCGCCAGGACCACCGCCGTGACCCGTGTTTCGCCGGTCATGGCGCTCAGTTGGCGAGCGGCTTGTTCACGTTCGCGGATCATCTTGATCAGGTTTTCCAGCAGCTCGCTGGCGTTGCCGCCGTAGCGGTGGTTGACCTTCAGGCCGAGGGCGAACAGGCGCAGTTCATCTTTGTCGTACAGCTCGGCGAAGTCCGAGGCGGCATCCGGCAGACTTACGCCCAACTGCACGTTGCGCTGCACCCGGCCCAGCGCGTGCTTGAGTGGATTTTCGGCGGCGTCGATCGCACCGAGCACGGCATCGGCCAGGGTGCGCCCGGACTTCAGGCTGCGCACGGTGTGATCGAGCAGCGGCGGCAATTGTTCGATCATGCGCTTGAGCCGGCGCTGGTATCGCCACTGCACATACAGCCGCAAAACCACCGGCGGCAGCAGCAACAGCACGAGCAACCCTAGCCAGCCGCCCGCGACCAATCCGAGTAAGGCGACCAACCCCCAAAGTGTCAGCCATAACCCCAGACGCTCCGTGGGTCGACCCAGACCCGCGCGCAAAAAGGCGCGCTCCAGTGCTACCCACGAGGTTTTCTGCACCACGCGTTCCGGTTGCCCTTGAGTCAGGCGTTCCAGTGCGCGCTCGGTGCCGGGTTGGCGCAACCCGCGAACGAGCAGGCGCACCGACAGACCGAGCAGTGCCAGGCAAACGAGAGTGAGCAGCAACGGTTTGAGCATGCCGTGCCCTTCAGTACGCGTTGGGGGAGAGCGTCGCCTCGCGACGCAGTTTGTCGCCGGCGGGGTTTGCCGCTTCGCGCATGAAGCCGAAACCTGTGCGTCGGTCGAGGCGGAACAGGGTATTGGTGACGTACACGTCTTCACGGATGCCGATCACCTCGACCACTTCGCTGACGCAACGGCGACCATCGGGCATGCGCGTCAACTGGATCACCACGTCCAGCGCTGCGCAGATCATTTGCCGCAGTGTCCGTTCGGCGATGCTGCGCCCCGTCAGGCCGACCAGGGTTTCCAGGCGCAGCAAGGCATCCTGGGCGTTGTTGGCGTGCACGGTGCTCATGGAACCGTCGTGGCCGGTGTTCATCGCGGTGAGTACATCGACCACTTCCACGCCGCGGATCTCGCCGAGAATGATCCGGTCCGGACGCATCCGCAGGGCGTTGCGAATCAGGTCGCTGGCCTTCACTTCACCATGGCCTTCGGCATTCGGTGGACGGGTTTCCAGGCGCACCACATGCGGGTGGCCGAGTTGCAGTTCGGCAACGTCTTCAATGGTCACCAAGCGTTCGTGGGGGTTGATCAGCTGGCTGAGAATGTTCAGCAGCGTGGTCTTGCCGGTGCCGGTGCCGCCGCTGATGAGGATGTTGCAGCGCTTGCCCACGGCTTCTTGGAGGAATTCGTAGATCGCCTGATCGATGGTTTGCATGGCCATCAGGTCGGTGCTGTTGAGCATGTCCTGGCGGAATTTTCGAATCGACAGGCACGGGCCGTCGAGGGCAATCGGCGGAATGATCGCGTTGACCCGGCTGCCGTCCGGCAGGCGCGCATCGACCATCGGCGAAGATTCATCAAGCCGCCGACCCAGCGGCGCCAGAATGCGCTGGATGACACGCTCGACGTGGTGCGCATCGATGAAACGCAAATCGCTCTGATGCAATACGCCGTCGCGCTCGATGAACACCCGGTGCGGGCCGTTGACCAGAATCTCGGTCACCGACGAGTCGCGCAGCAGCACTTCCAGCGGGCCGAAACCGGTGAGCTCGTCGACGATTTCTTCGGCCAGTCGCTCCATCTCGTAACGGGAAATCGCCAGGTGCAAACGCGCGATGTACTCGGCGACTTTGTCGATGACGAACTGCGACAGCACTTGCCGCGAACCTTCCAGCAGGTTTTTGCCGGATTCTTCGATGGCATCGATGATGTAGCGGTGCAGCACCAGTTTCAGGCCATCGTGATCGGTGTTGCCGGTCACCGCGCGCGGGCTGGCGCCGAACAGTTTTTCTGCACTCATTGCACACCTCGCAAGCGACTGAACCAGGACTTGGGTTTGGCCAGGCTTTCGGAGCGTTTGGCCAGGCGTTCACCGAGGGCGCGCAGGCTTTGGGTGAGGACTTCCCGGGGCGCCAGTTCGAACAGGGTCACGCCCTGATTCTTGGCGTTCAGGCGCACCTCCGGGCTGTAGGCGAGGGTGGCGATGATTTCCATGCCGAAGCTTTTTCCCAGGGCATCGGAGTCCGGTGCGACGCTGCGCAGGTAGCGATCGATCAACAGCTTGGCGTGATCGAGCTTCATACCTTTTTCGCGCCACAGGTTTAGCACCGCGAGATTGCGCCGGCAGTCGATCACGTTCTGGTCGGTGTACCACAGCAGCTTGTCGCAGTGGCTGACGAAGGTGCGCAAGGCTTCGCTGTCCGGTTGGCCGGTGAGGTTCACCACGATGTGCTGGAAGTGTTGGCGCAAGGCGCTGAGCAGCATGTACAGCTCGGCAGCGCTGGTGTGTTCCAGCGGCTCGTCGTTGCTGGCGTAGGCGAGGATGCGCAGCCCTACTTCGCAACGGGTGAAGGCGCTGTCGATCAGCGTCGCGTCGAGGCGGCGCACGTGGCGCAAGGCATCGCCAAAATGAAACGAACTCTCAAGTCCCAGCAAGGCCAGGCTGTCGCCGCGTGGCAGTCCGAGGTCGAGCAACAGGGTTTGCTGGCCGCTCTTCTGTACTACTTGCGCCATATGGTTGGCGAGCAATGCGCCATCGGCATTGCTCTGCACCCCGTACAGCACGGTCAGGCCGCCAAGCTGAGTGTTCGACGCCACGGGCGGCAGGCGTTTGCCCAAGCGACGCACCAGGCCGGCGACTTCACTGGAGCGCGAGCCATAGGCGACGAAATCCCGCGCACCGGCGCGCATGGCATTGAGCACGAGTTGGTTGTCCATGCCGTCGCCCAACGCGACGATGGCCAGCATCGGCTTGGCTTCCAGTGCACCTTCGATCAACGCGCATTGGGCGACCACGTGTTCCCGATCAAGGCCGACAAATACCAGGCTGGCGAAGGTCACGTCCACCAGCGCCAGCAGTTCGTCGAGGCTGCCGCCACCGGCGCTGACCACTTGGCCCAGCGGGGCGAGGGCGCCTTGCAGCCACTCCAGATCGGTGCTGTTGCGCGTGATCGCAAGAAAGGTCTGACTCAGGTTCTGGCTCATTGCGATAGCCCGCTGCGTTTATCGAAGTCGCCGTTTTCGAGGAAGTACAGGCGATACCAGTTCGGGTCGTAATTGCGCAGTTTTTCACCGGGCAGCGACGGCAGCGGTGCGTTGACGGCCAACGGCTGCACCAGGTGCGGCGTGACGATCATCAGCAATTCCCGTTCTTCGCGATTGATCGAGGAACTGCGAAAGAACGCGCCGAGGATCGGGATGTCACCCAGCCCCGGAAACTTGTTCACCTGCGACGTGTTTTGCGTGCTGATCAAACCGCTGATGACGAAGCTCTCGCCATCGGCCAGGGAAATGCTGGTGTCGGTGCGGCGGATGGTGAAGGCCGGCACCGTGGTGCCGCCGATGGTCACGGCATTGTTGTAGTCCAGTTCGCTGACCTCGGGGGCAACCTTGAGGGCGATCTGGTTATTGCTGACCACCGTCGGCGTGAGCGTCAGGCGGATGCCGAATTCCTTGTATTCGATGGAGTAGCTGTTGCTGTTGGCGCTGGGAATCGGGATCGGAATTTCCCCGCCCGCCAGGAAGCTTGCGCTCTGTCCGCTGATCGCCACCAGGCTCGGCCGCGCCAGGGTGTAGGCAAAGCCACTGCCTTCCATGGCATTGATGATGGCGAGGAAGTTACCGCCACCGGCGACGATGTTGAACATGTCGTTGGCCAGCGGAATGCTCGGCACGGCAATGCGCGGATCGAGGTTGCGCAGCGGGAACACCCGAGGCGTCACTGCTGTGCCGGGGACGGTGCCGGGGGAGCCGAACAGGAAGTTCGAGTTTTTGCCGTAGATCGAGGTGCTGGCCTCTTTCAGTTTGGTGCGGCTGACTTCGACGAAGCGGATGTCGGTCTGCACCTGCGATGGCAGCAAGGGATCAGCGGACGGTAGTTGTCGCGCGGTGGTCATGGCCGTCGTCGCGCGACCCTGGACGAACACCATGCTTTGGCGCGGCGCGCTGGCGCAGGCGGTCCAGACCATCAGGCTGGTCGTGCCGGGGGCGACACCGGTGAGCAGGAATGCCTGATTGCCGTTGACGCGCACGTCGGCGATTTTCGGGTCACCGACGGCGATGCGGGTAATCGCCACGGGCGATTGCAGTTCCTGTTGCTGACCTTCGCCAACTTCCAGTGCGGCCGGCAATGGGCCGAGCGTGGCGCAACTGCCGGTTGCTGCGATTGCCGACGCCAGCGGCAAGCCGCTCAGCAAGGTGGCCCAGATCAAGCCGTTGAACAACGGCGTAATACGTCTGCGCATTAAAAGGCGTCCTTGCTCGATTTCAGGGGGTCTGTTGAGTGATTTCATTGCCGCGGATGACTTCCACGCCCGACCTGCGTGGCGTGGCGGCACCACTGGCGACGACAGGTTTGGGTGGCGGTGACATGGCCAATTGGTTGAACTGGATCAACTCGCGATTGGCGTTGGCGATGTTCGACGGCGAATCGCCTTGGCCGGCCCAGTAACGGGCCAGGCGTTTTTCATCGGCGCTGCGCACGGCCAGGCGCAACACCCCGGCCTGCGCCGCGAGCATCAAGCGGCTGAGCAGTTGTTCGGGCACGGCCAGCAGCACGGTGCGGGCGCCGGCACGTTGTTGTTCCTGTCTGAGTTTGTCATCGTTGCTGCGGGCCGGGCTGGCGGGCTGGCCGTCGTTGGTCAAACCCATTTGCTCGCCCACGCCCAGCACACGCAGGGCCGGGACCACCAGTTGCGCCGAGGGCTGAAGGTTGTTGGTATCCCCGCGCAAAAACAACAGCACATCGACATAGTCCCCCGGCGTCAGTTGGCCGCCGGCGTTGATCACTTCATCCACGGCGACGGCGAGGGCGCGTTCATCGGGGCGAATCATCCGCGCCAGCGTGCTGCCGGCTTCGAAGCTTTCGTCGCTGAGCCAAGTACCGGCGCGGAGGGTGCGCCACGGTGTGCGGCCAATAGCTTGATCGAGGTGGGTCAGGCTGCCGGCGGGAACGGTGCGCAGTTTTTCCAGGGCGACGTCGGCGGAGGTGATTTGCACGAACGGAGCGATGTCACGTTGCAGTACCACCACCGGTTGGCGGGTGTCTTCTTCCTGCTGCACAGGTGCCTGAGCGGTAGTTCCCGGTGTGATAATCGCGGGTTGCGTAACGGTGGCAGCGGCCGGTTGACGGCTTAGTGTGAAACCCCAGTAACCGGCAATGACAGCGCCCACCAGAGACAATCCGGCAAGACTCAAGATGACGCGGCTGTTCATGACGGCTCTCCCTTTCCTGCTGCTAACGACCTCGTCTATCCAACGAGAAAACTTCACAATCAGGCAGCTATGAACATAAAACTATTTCGCTATTTGACCGTAGCGCAGCTAGAGCAAAACGCCATTACCGGAGAGTAAAAATTCAACGAAAGTAAAAGATTACGATGAAATGTCATGTTTTTTTGACGTCAACGAAACGACTAATACTTTCGTGTTAATGCGTATTTACAGTTGTTGGGCAGCGGAATGCCGACAATGCTGGTGCTGGCACAGGGGAATCATGTTGCGCTTATGCAACACCCGGTGCTCCAGGAGATAGGTCATGTCTTTTTCGAAGCTGGTTAAGAAGGTCAAATCGGAAGTCGTGTTTTACAAGGGGCTGCTCAAGGATAGCGAGGGTGCTTCGGGTATCGAATATGCGATTGTGGCGGCGATGGTGGCGGTGGTGATTGCCGGGCTTAGTGGCGGCATGGGCACAACAATTACGACTCTCTTTGGAACGATTAAAACTGCTTTGACCCCTGCGGTTACTCCGTAATCCAAGCGTCAGTCATTTGTTAATGCCAAAAACGGGTTCTTATGTCAGCGCTTACTTCATTGACGGTGTCGCTTATGAACTCTCCAGTATGTTCGCGCCAACAACTTCTTCTGGTCGATGATGAAGAGGATGCTTTGCTTGAGTTGGCGGAGTTGCTGGAGGGGGAGGGCTTCAATTGTTTTACTGCAACTTCGGTCAAGGTGGCGTTGCAGCATTTGACGCGTCATCCGGATATTGCGCTGGTCATCACTGATCTGCGCATGCCGGAGGAGAGTGGCATGTCGTTGATCAAGCGCTTGCGCGAGCATACGTCGCGCCAGCATTTGCCGGTGATTGTGATGTCCGGGCATGCGGATATGGACGATGTGAGTGACATGTTGCGGTTGCAGGTTCTGGATTTGTTTCGCAAGCCGATTTATCACGTGAGGTTGTTGGAGACTTTGGACAATTTGTTTCCGAAGCCGCAGGTTTATTTGGTCAAGGGGTGATCTGCGTCTTGATTGATTTTGGTACATATCCGTTTCTTCGGTAACGGCCACTTATGGTTTCGCCCTTACGGCGACTCACTTTTTTGACAAACGCCTCAAAAAAGTAAGCAAAAAAACGCTCGCCCCTTACGTACGGCACCTCGCTAGAGCTCGGTGTTCCTTCGCTCCGGCATTCATCCGGGGGCATCGCCTCCGGTCTGCTTCGCGACGACCTCCTCTCGATGTGTGCGGCTTCGCCGCACGGCGCTACGCGCCCACCCCCGGATGAACGCCTCCACTCAGCCTGCCGATGGGGCGGGTAGATCAAAAGCGGCAGGCGAGCTAACGCTCGGCCTGTGGAGTGGTGAAGAGCTTGGGTGTACGCCGCTTTGCTCTACTGTGGGAGCTGGCTTGCCAGCGATGGCGGCCTGACAGCCGACCAGTCTCTGCCAGATGTACCCGTCCCCTGTGGGAGCCAGCCTGCTGGCGATGGCGCCCTCTCAGCCAACCCATCTCCTACAACTGATAACTAAAACTAACGCTATACCGCGGCCGCCGATTGAAAGTATCCAGCGCTTCCTCCGACATCGCCTTGGCCACTTCCAGCGCAATGTTGTAGTACCGGGCATCGCCAAACCGCAAACCCACCGCCGCCGATGACATGTCATTGGCCTTGACGGGCAAATCGTTGAACCAGGTCTTGGCCCGGTCCAGCACCACATACGGTTGCAGAACCCGCACCCAATTCCCCTTGCGATTGAAGCTGTAGTTGACCTCGTAGGCCACGCCCCAACCCTTGTCGCCGGACGCCTGGTCGTCGGGGTAGCCGCGCCCGAAGTTTTGTCCGCCGAACACCGCGCGCTCGCTGTCGGGCAAGGTGTCGTCGCTCCAGTACAGCGCGGCGGACAGTACGCCTTGCCAGTTGTCGAAAAACTTGTCGCTTTGCACACCCGACAAGCGCAGCCGGAAGAAGTCCAGGTCGAGGACGGTGTTGTTGGTTTTTGCGCCCATGCCGTCGATGCCCTGATACAAGCCGCCGCTGAGGATACGCAGGCGTTGCGCGTCGGCTTTGCGCCAGTCGCTTTCGAACGCCAGGGCGCGGATGTCGGTGCGTTCTTCGACGCTGAGCGGGAAGCCGACCACCTTGTAGCGGGTCTTGTCATTGACCGCATACAGACGCGCACCGGCGCTGAGCGGTTCGTTGGGCGAGGCTATCACTGGATGGCTGAAGCCGATCGAATAGCGATCGTTTTCCCGATGGGGTTTGAGTTCGAGGCCGTTGTCCAGTTGCACGTTCGTGCCCGGGTCGGCGCGGTAGCGCGAGCCGGATAGCGCCAGTTGCGTGCCTTCGGTATTGAGGAACTGGTTGTAGTCCAGTCGGTAGTAATGTTCGTCATCATCGCCCGGTGGAAACAGGCCGCTGAGGCTCAGTTGTTCGCCCATCTCCGTCTGGGAATTGCTGCTCACGCCGAGCAATGCCTGGAGGCCATTGCGGTTGTCTTCGGTGGTGCTCATCGTGCTGGTGAACGGTTTGCGGCTGGCCTGGGCGATCAGTTGGGTTGCGCCGTCGGTGGTGCCCGGTGGCGGCACTTGCGCCTGCAAGGTCACGCCAGGGATGCGGCTCATCAGTGTGGTGTAGCGTTCGAACGTTTTGCGGGTCAGCGGTCGTTCGGCCTGGAGCTTGGCCACCAGTTTATCCAGCAAACCTTTGACCCGTCCGACGTCGCCCTGCAGTTGATAATCCTTGATGTAACCCTCCACCAGCACCACGCGCGCCACGCCGTTTTCGAACGTCTGTTGTGGCAGGAAGGCGTAGGACAGCAGGTAGCCATCCTGCTGATAGCGACGCGTGATGTTGCGGGTCGCCTCGATCAGATCGGCCAGGCTGCTTTCGTGGCCCAACAGCGGTTGATAGGCGGCGGCCAGTTCGTTCAGCGGGTAGATTGTCCCGCCTTCGATCTGCACGGTTTTCAGGGTGACTTTGGTGCCCATCATCAGCGGTTGGGCCTGGGTCGCGCCGGGTTCCGGGACTTGCAGTGGCGCGGCCGTCGGACGATAAGCGTCGGCGGGCAGGTTCGGCACGGGCAGGTTGCGGATGGTTTCATTGCTGTTGAGAAAACTGGGCAAGGTGTCGGCGAGGAGGGGGGAGCTGAGGGGCAATAGCAGCAAGCAAGCCATAACGCGCATGGGACACTCCTTGTTTGCGTTTGGATCTCCATGATCCAAAGAAAAGGCGGAAGACTGAGCAGGATCTTCCGCCTCCAACCAAGCGTAGGCGCTGTAGGTATGGCCGTCGATGCGGCCAGGTGCAAATCAGCGGCGGTTGCCGCCCAGTGCGCCGGTCAGTCCGCCCAGTACGCCACCGAGACCACCGGTTGTGCCAGTGCCGCCATTGACCAGTCCGCCGGCGGCAGTGACGGTCCCGCCCACGGTGGTGACTGTATTGCCCAGCGCGGTGACCACCGGGTTGGCGTTGCTGCCGGCAATCGCGCCGCCGAGGTTGGCGACCGCAGCGCCGGCCTGGCCGGTGAGGCTGGCGACGGGGGCGCCGATCCCGGTGGCGCCGCCGATGTTTTGGGTGAGCCCGGAAACGGCGGTTGTGACCGGGTTGATCGCGGTCCCAACATTCGTACCGAGTGTGGCCAGCGGCGCGGTCGGGCCGGTGTTGGCGATGCCGCTGCCGCCCAGTGCGCCACCCACCGTCGCGATCAGATTGCCGCCGGCAACTCCATTCACTCCGGCTGCACTGACCACGCCATTGGTGTTGCCGATATTCAGTCCGGCACCAACATTCACCACGGCGCCACCCACCGTTTCGAGCAAGCCGCTGCCGCCCGATCCGCTGCCGTTGGACACCAGGCCGCCCGTCTTGCCGACCGCAGTGCCGGTGTTGCTCAGTGCGCCACCCAGGGTGTTGGTCAACGCATTGCCATTGCCGGCATCGGTGACCTTATCGCCCACGCCATCGACGCTGTCGCCGACCTTCTTGACGATGCCTTTGAGCGGATCACCCAGACCGGTCGCGTCACCGATCTTGTCGGTGGTGCTCTCGACCATGGCGATTACCGGCACCAGTTTGTTGCCGACTTCTTTGGTCACCGAGCCCAGCGGACCGGTCGTGGTGGCGGTGCTCAGGGTGTCGCCGAGCATGGTGACTTTCTCGCCGACGCCATCAAGCACGGGTGCGACTCGGGTCACTACACCGCCGACGACAGGAACACTGTTGGTGGCGGTAGCGAGTTTGCCGCTGACATCGGACACGCCGTTGCCGACATCCTGCACCACGCCGCCCACCGCCGACGCCGTGACGCCGAGGCCGTTCGGATCGGTACCCAGTTTGCCCAGGCCATTGGCGACGCCGTCGCCGAGTGTGCTGACCACGTTGCCGGTTGTGTTGGCCACGCTTTGCACCACGCCACCGACCACCGGCACTGAGCCCAGCGAGTCGCCGATCTGCCCGACACCCTCGCCGACGCCACCCACGGTGGTGCCGACATCCTGTATCAGCGTGGTGGTCACCAACGGTGCCGCGCCGGGGTTGGTCGGGGTGGTGGGATCTGTCGGATCTGTCGGGTTGGTGGGAGTGGTCGGGTCGGTGGTGCCACCGCCAGTGCCACCCGTTCCGCCGCCGCTGCCGCCCGTTCCTCCGGTGCCCGCCGTGGTTTCGCTGTCCGGCGAGGAACTGTCGGAGCTGCTGTGATGGCCGCCACCGCCGCTGCTGCAGCCGGCCAGGCCGAGGGAGAGAATGAGCGCCAATGCTGTTGCCGATTTGCACCACACTTGTGTGTTCATGAGTGAGAGTCCTTGCACCTGTAACAACGTCGTTGTCTTCGATGGCTGACCGGTTCTGTCGCCGGCCATGTCTTCGTCCGTTGTCCACATGACAATCGCAAGGGCTCTACAGCGCCACTCTCAACTTGGTATTAAGCCGTTATATACAGGCGCTGGCGTGCTGCCCAAGTGCTAATACCTTGGGTATAGGCGCGGATGAAAATGCTTTGTAAATCAATGGCAGGTACTGGCAGGGCGGGATGAGGCGAGGGGGTGAACACTTAAGTGATATATACACAATTGACCATGTTTGAGTGCCGAAAAAGATCGTCCGAACGCGGCCCGAGCCTGCGGCAGCTCCTACGGTTGGAATGCATCCCCCTGTAGGAGCAGGCTGCGATCTTTTTGATCTGTCAGGCAATCGGCCGCCAATGCCCAACCATGTGCTCAAGGTCCCCGGCCCCGATCAATTGCAGATCACCACTGGCCCCCGCCGCGCTGGCCAGCAATGCGACTTCGCTGGGCAGGCGCACCGGTTTCCTGAATTGCACCGCAATCTCGAAGTTCGCCGTCGGCAGATGGTCGGCCAGCGCGGCCAGTGTGCGGGCCTTGTTCCATAACCCGTGGGCGATGGCCGAGGGAAAGCCGAACAACTTTGCACTGGCCGCGCTCAGGTGAATCGGGTTGTAGTCGCCGGAGACTTTGGCGTAGCGTCGGCCGATGTCGGAAGGCGCTGTCCATTGCGCGACCTGCGTCAGTGTCAGGGTCGGAACCAGCACCTCTTCGACAGGCTCGCCTTCGAGCTTGACCCCACGACAGAGCATCTGGCTCTGCGCTTCCCACAACGGCCCCAACTGATCGTCCAGGGTCGTCAGCAGATCGAAGGTCGCCCCTTTGGCGTGAGGTTGCAGGTTTTGCACCTGCACGCTGACCCGCACTCGATTGACCCCGCCCATGGGCCGCAGCACGCGAATGCGATTGCTCAGGTGAATCAGCCCCAGCAGCGGAAACGGAAACTCTTTGGCGGTGAGCAATTGCATCTGCAAGGCGAAAGCAAGGATGTGCGGATAGGTGGGTGGCAGCAGGCTGTTATCGGCGAAACCGCAGACTTGGCGATAGGCTGCCAGGCGTTTCGGGTCGACGTCGACCCAACAGCGCAAACCTGAATCGGGCAGGGTGGTGCCGGTAATTTTTCGTCGCGTCGCTGCTCGCGCATAAAGCCCGGGCAGGCTGGGTTCGCGGTTGAGCGTGTGCCAGTCAGTGATCATGTTTAAGCCCCCAGAACACTTTGCCCGCAGACGCGCAAGGCCTGTCCGGTGAACGCGCCCGTGCCCGGTTGCGCCAGCCACGCCACCGCTTCGGCGACGTCTTGCGGCAGGCCGCCCTGGCCCAGTGAACTCATGCGCCGCCCGGCTTCGCGCAGGCCGAACGGAATGTGGGCGGTCATCTGGGTTTCGATAAAACCGGGCGCCACGGCGTTGATACTGATGCCGCGTTCCTGCAGCAACGGTGTCCAGGCTTGCGCCAGGCCGATCAACCCGGCCTTGCTCGCCGCATAGTTGGTTTGCCCGCGATTACCGGCGATGCCGCTGATCGACGCCAGCAGAATCACTCGGCCGTCGTCGCGCAGGGTGCCGTTGTCGAGTAAGGCCTTGGTCAGCACTTGCGGCGCATTGAGGTTGACCGCGAGCACCGCGTCCCAGAATTCCGGGGTCATGTTGGCCAGGGTTTTGTCGCGGGTGATGCCGGCGTTGTGCACCACGATGTCGATGCCGTCGGGCAACTGTTCGATCAATTGCGTGGCGGCGTCTTCGGCGCAGATATCGAGGGTGATGCTGCGCCCGCCGAGGCGTGCGGCGAGGGCTTCGAGATCGGCTTTGGCGGGTGGCACGTCGAGCAGGATGACGTCGGCGCCGTCGCGGGCCAGGGTTTCGGCGATGGAGGCGCCGATGCCACGCGCCGCGCCGGTGACCAATGCCTTGCGCCCGGCCAGCGGTCGCGTCCAGTCACTCACCTGCCTATCGCAGGCGTTCAGGCGAATCACCTGGCCGGACACGAACGCGCTTTTCGGCGAGAGGAAAAACCGCAGCGGCCCTTCCAGTTGATCTTCAGCGCCTTCGCCGACATGGATCAGCTGCAAGGTGCCGCCGCTGCGCAGCTCTTTGGCCAGCGAGCGACTGAAACCTTCCAGAGCGCGTTGCACACTGGCCGCGAACGGGTCGCTCAAGGTCTGTGGATCACGCCCGAGAATCACCAGATGTGCGCAGTGATCGAGGTTCTTCATCAGTGGCTGGAAGAATTCGCGCAACTGTTTGAGCTGATCGGTTTGCACCAGATCACTGGCGTCGAACACTACAGCCTTGAGTTTCGGGCCGTGGCCGGGAATCCATGCGGTGGCCATCGAAGGCTCGGTGCCGTAGCTGTAGATCGCATCGGTCAGGCGGTTGGCGAAGGCGCTGACTTTCTCCGCCAGCGGCCCGCCACCGATCAGCAACGCACCGTCTACAGGCCGCAGCCGGCCTGCTTGCCAGCGTTCCAGGCGGGTCGGCGAAGGCAGGCCCAGGGCCCCGACCAGACGATGGCCGATGGAGGAATTGGCGAAGTCGATATAGCGGTCAGACATGGAACGCGCTCCGAAAGCTGGGGTTCAAAGTGTGGACCATGAATGGCGATCAGTCGTTCGATCCACGAGATTAGGCCTACGCTTGATCACAGCAGCGTAGTTTGTCGCAGGAACTTTGGGGTACGCGAACCCTGTGGGAGCGAGCTTGCTCGCGATGGCGGTGGCACAGTCAACATAGATGTAACTGAACGATTGCTATCGCGAGCAAGCTCGCTCCCACAGGGGCCGATGTTTACATTGGGATTTTCATCAGGAGCTTTTCATGACTCAACTGCACCGCGTCGCGATCATCGGCGGTAACCGGATTCCTTTCGCCCGTTCCAACGGACCGTACGCCACCGCCAGTAACCAGGACATGCTCACCGCCGCGCTCGAAGGTCTGATCGAACGCTACAACCTGCATGGCCTGCGCATCGGTGAAGTGGTTGCCGGGGCAGTGCTCAAGTTGTCGCGGGACATGAACCTCACCCGCGAGTGTGTGCTCGGCTCGAGGCTGTCGCCTTCGACGCCGGCCTACGACATCCAGCAAGCCTGCGGCACCGGGCTGGAAGCGGCGTTGCTGGTGGCGAACAAGATCGCCCTGGGTCAGATCGACTGCGGCATTGCCGGAGGCGTCGACACCACATCGGATGCGCCGATCAGTGTCAGCGAAGGCCTGCGCAAGATCCTGCTGCAAGCCAACCGCGCCAAGAGCACCGGCGACAAACTGAAAACCTTCCTGCAATTGCGGCCACGGGATTTCATCCCCGAGTTCCCGCGCAACGGCGAGCCGCGCACCGGTCTGTCCATGGGGCAGCATTGCGAGTTGATGGCGCAGACCTGGAGCATTCCTCGCGAAGCGCAGGATCAACTGGCGCTGGAAAGTCATCAGAAACTCGCCGCGTCCTACGCCGAAGGTTGGCACAACGATCTGATGACACCGTTCCTTGGCCTCACCCGCGACAACAACCTGCGCCCCGATTCGACGTTGGAAAAGCTTGCCGCACTCAAACCGGCTTACGAGAAAAGCGCCAAAGGCACGCTGACGGCAGGCAACTCCACGCCGCTGACCGATGGCGCGTCGCTGGTGTTGCTGGGCAGCGAGCAATGGGCCAAGGAGCGCGGCTTGCCGATTCTTGCCTACCTGCGCGATGGCGAAGCGGCGGCGGTGGATTTCGTCAACGGTGCCGAAGGCTTGCTGATGGCACCGGTGTACGCCGTGCCGCGCTTGCTGGCGCGCAACGGCCTGAGCTTGCAGGATTTCGACTACTACGAAATCCACGAAGCCTTCGCCGCACAAGTGCTCTGCACGCTGAAGGCCTGGGAAGATCCGGAGTACTGTAAAACCCGCCTCGGCCTCGATGCGCCACTGGGCTCGATTGATCGCAGCCGACTCAACGTCAAAGGCAGTTCACTGGCGGCGGGGCATCCGTTTGCCGCTACGGGTGGGCGCATTGTTGCGAACCTGGCGAAGCTGTTGGATGCGGCGGGGAAGGGGCGTGGGTTGATTTCGATTTGTGCGGCGGGCGGGCAGGGTGTGACCGCCATCATCGAGCGTTGAAAATTGTTATGGGTTGAAACCGGAAATCTGTGGGAGCTGGCTTGCCAGCGATGGGGACCGCGCATATGACATCTCTGTTGCCTGACACACCGCTATCGCTGGCAAGCCAGCTCCCACAGGGGGTTCGTGGTGTTGAATAGATATGGGGCATGGATTAACGTCAGTCTTGTCAGGAGCTCCGCAACACAAGGCCCGTCAATGCCGACCAATGGACAAATCTCCCTCGAACGCAGCATCCCGCCGATCACCGCGCTACCGCGCCCGCTGTACGCCCGGGTGGAGAGCCTCAATGCAGGTTCGTGGACGCCGTCCCATCGCCATGACTGGGTGCAGTTTTCCTACGCCATCAGCGGCGTTCTCGGCGTGCACACCGCAGAAGGCAGTTTCTTCGCGCCGCCGCAGTGGGGGATCTGGATTCCGGCGGATCTTGATCATCAGGTCGTCACATCGATGCGCGCCGAGATGCGCAGCCTGTACGTGCGTCGCGAGGATTGCCAATGGGCCGATGGGCGTTGTCGGGTGCTGGAAGTGACACCGCTGGCCCGGGAGCTGATCAAGAGTTTTTGTTTGTTGCCGGTGGAGTATCCGCAAGGTGACAGTCAGGAAGCGCGGCTGGTGGGTGTGTTGCTGGATCAATTGGCGACGCTGCCGGAAGTCGGATTTTCCCTGCCGTTGCCCCGCCATGAACGGTTGTTGGGGTTGTGCAACGAGCTGATCGAAAACCCCGAGCAACACGCGACCTTGCAGGCATGGGCAGAGCGTTTGGGCACGTCGGAGAAAACCCTGATGCGTTTGTTCCAGCGCGAAACCGGGTTGAGTTTTCGCGGCTGGCGCCAGCGTATGCGGCTGTTGTCGTCGTTGAGTTTGCTGGAGGAGGGGGACAGCGTGACCAATACCGCGCTGGCCTGCGGGTATGACTCGACGTCTGCGTTTATTGCGGCGTTCAAGGGGTTGTTCGGGTTTACCCCGGGAGAACTGTTTCGGCAGTGATGGGGCTAAAAGATCGCAGCCTGCGGCAGCTCCTACAGGATATGCACC
>NZ_JBSVXD010000080.1:0-25752 GCF_054070755.1 Pseudomonas sp. SDO5591_S426
TAGACTGCCACCGTGGCGCATTGACGCCTCGGCTTGGGCGAGTCCATCCAATTACAGAGGAACGCATTCCAATGTAGGAGCTGCCGCAGGCTGCGATCTTTGAATCTTGCTCTTAACAGACAGCACCACCGATCGGCGGAAAATCCAATAACCTTGCCTCGATCAGCTAGTCTCTGATGCGCAAACGCCTTCATGCGCGTATGATTCGCGACCCTTCGGCGATCCCTTCGCCCGAGTACCCAGTTTTCAGAACACACCGGGAGGTGCCCAGATGAGTATCAAAGACCAGAAAGACGACCAGGAAATCGGCCCAGCAGGCGAAAAACTGCAGAAAGTCCTCGCCCGTATCGGCGTCGGCTCGCGCCGTGACGTGGAAGCCTGGATCAGCCACGGCCGCATCAAGGTCAACGGCAAAGACGCCACCCTTGGCCAGCGCGTCGACATGCACGACGCCATCACCATTGATGGCAAGGTGATCAAGCGCGAAGAGGCCGCCGAGTCGGTCCGCCGCGTGATCATGTACAACAAGCCCGACGGCGAGATCTGCACCCGTGTCGACCCGGAAGGTCGCCCGACCGTATTCGACAAGATGCCAAAGCCGAAAGAAGGCCGCTGGATCAACATCGGTCGTCTCGACATCAACACCACCGGTCTGTTGATGTTCACCACTGACGGTGAACTGGCCAACCGCCTGATGCACCCCTCCTACGAGATGGACCGTGAATACGCGGTACGTGTGCGTGGCGAAGTCGATGACGAGATGATCGAGCGCCTGAAGGCTGGCGTAGTCCTCGAAGACGGCCCGGCCAAGTTCACCGACATCAAGCAGGCGCCAGGTGGTGAAGGTTTCAACCACTGGTATCACTGCGTGGTAATGGAAGGTCGTAACCGCGAAGTGCGTCGTCTGTGGGAATCCCAGGGTCTGGTGGTCAGCCGCCTGAAGCGCGTGCGTTTCGGTCCGGTGTTCCTCAACTCCGACCTGCCGATGGGCCGCTGGCGCGAAATGAGCCAGTACGAAGTCGACATCCTCAGCGCTGAAGTCGGCCTGACGCCGGTCGCGATGCCGCAGATGAACGCCAAGAGCAAAGACAAGCTCGACCGGATGCAGCGCAAATCGTCGCGTCCGATGGCCAAGGCTGAACGTGTGCGTACCTTGCGTCCTGCCTCTGCCGCACCTGCCGCGCCGCGGGAAAACCGCGAGCCGCAGATCGAAGGCGAGCGTCCAGGTCGCAAGCCAGTTGCGCGTCAGGACGGTGAGCGCGGTCCACGCACGCCACGTCCGGCCAATGGTCGTACCGAGCGCGGCGAAAGTCGTGGTACGCCGGTAGCGGATCGTCCAGCCGACACCAAGCGCCCGGCCAAGCCTGCGCCGAAGCGTCCGGGGATCAAACTGGTCGATGGCGACAAGCCTTCGGGCAAGCGCCGTGGTGCACCGGCCGGTTCGGGCCAGCGCCCGGGCTTCGGTCGTCGCAAGCCTGAGTAATCGGCAAGCGCTTCATAAAAAACGCCAACCTTCGGGTTGGCTTTTTTTTGGTCTGGCTTTAATTCTGTGGTGTTTTCAAGGACGCCTTCGCGGGCAAGCCCGCTCCCACAGGGGCCGGAGTTGTTTGGTCGAAATGCGATCCATTGTGGGAGCGGGCTTGCCCGCGAAGGCGTCAGTGGCAACACCACACCCTCCCGAATGGAAACCCGATGTTACGGCCTGTAAAGAAAACATGACGAAATCCACAGATTAACCCCGTGAAATCGCCTCATCTCGAATGCTGTAAGAAAACTCTTACGCATCATTAACTTGCAGCCTTCTGCCAACGCTCTAGTCCGCTTGTTTCAGTGCCTGATGCAAGGTGTCATGCGCGCCATGCCTGTCGTGCAGGTGCATAACAAAAAGGAGGCGCAATGAACGCCGCAATCCGTTTCCAGCTCTTCGCGCGGGCCGGTTTTTCCACCGTCCCCGTCAACGACCCGCAAAGGTCTGACTCCCTTTTTGCAGCCGCCCGAAGCCATCGGGGCGGACACAGGCAATCCCGGCAACCGACACGCTGATCCAGCGGGTCTGGCAGCAGGGGGTTAGCGGTGTACAATGCGCCGCGTTTTACCTGTGACCTCCTGCGCACCTGCGCAAACCTCAAGGCTATCCGCCTTGTTCACTCCGCCGCGTCACGAGCGTGTCGGGTTCGATTTCGTCACAGATAAAAACAAACAGGTGACGCATGACCGTTGTAAATACGCTGAACTCCTGGTGCCTGCGCTGGGGTTTGATCGGTGCCGCTTAACGTTTTTCCCAAGCTGCAACGTCTTTCGAACATCATCAAACCTTGCGTGAGACCCTTTTCATGAGTGGACAAAACTCGCATTCAGGCGAGCTGAAACGCGGCCTGAAAAATCGCCACATTCAATTGATTGCCCTCGGTGGCGCGATCGGTACCGGATTATTCCTCGGCTCGGCCGGGGTGCTGAAATCCGCCGGGCCGTCGATGATCCTCGGCTACGCCATCTGCGGCTTCATTGCCTTCATGATCATGCGCCAACTGGGCGAAATGATCGTCGAAGATCCGGTAGCCGGCTCCTTCAGCCATTTTGCGCATAAGTACTGGGGCGGCTTTGCCGGCTTCCTGTCGGGCTGGAACTGCTGGATTCTGTACATTCTGGTGGGTATGTCGGAGCTGACCGCGGTCGGCAAATACATCCACTACTGGGCGCCGGACATCCCGACCTGGGTCTCTGCGGCGGCCTTCTTCGTGCTGATCAACGCGATCAACCTGGCCAACGTCAAAGTGTTCGGCGAGGCCGAGTTCTGGTTCGCGATCATCAAGGTCGTGGCGATCGTCGGCATGATTGCCCTGGGCAGCTACCTGCTGGTCAGCGGTAATGGCGGCCCGCAAGCAGCGGTCAGCAACCTGTGGTCCCACGGTGGCTTCTTCCCGAACGGCACGACCGGCCTGATCATGGCCATGGCGTTCATCATGTTCTCCTTTGGCGGCCTGGAAATGCTCGGTTTCACCGCAGCCGAAGCCGACAAGCCGAAAACCGTGATCCCGAAAGCGATCAACCAGGTGATCTACCGGATCCTGATTTTCTACATCGGTGCTTTGGTAATCCTGCTGTCGCTGACGCCGTGGGACAGCTTGCTGACCACGCTGAACGCCTCGGGTGATTCCTACAGCGGCAGTCCGTTCGTGCAAGTGTTCTCGATGCTCGGCAGCAACACCGCCGCGCACATCCTCAACTTCGTGGTCCTGACCGCGGCGTTGTCGGTGTACAACAGTGGCACCTACTGCAACAGCCGCATGCTGCTGGGCATGGCCGAACAGGGCGACGCGCCGAAAGCGCTGGCGAAGATCGACAAACGCGGCGTGCCGGTGCGTTCGATCCTGGCTTCGGCTGCCGTTACGCTGATTGCCGTACTGCTGAACTACCTGATCCCGCACAGCGCGTTGGAACTGCTGATGTCGCTGGTAGTGGCCACGCTGGTGATCAACTGGGCGATGATCAGCTACTCGCACTTCAAGTTCCGCCAGCACATGAACAAAACCAAGCAGACGCCGCTGTTCAAGGCCTTTTGGTATCCGTATGGCAACTACATCTGCCTGGCGTTCGTGTTGTTCATTCTCGGCGTGATGCTGTTGATTCCGGGGATCCAGACATCCGTGTACGCGATTCCGGTGTGGCTCGTGTTCATGTGGGTCTGCTACGGCATCAAGAACAAGCGCAGTGCCCAGCGCACCTTGCAGGCTGCGACGGAGTAACTCCACGCAGAAACAACAAACCCGGCCATGTGTCGGGTTTTTTGTTCTTGATGCATAACTGTGCGATTGCACTGAAGTCCGGTTCCTACATGATGAGGTGTCGTTTACTACAGTGATTTCGGAACTTTTAGTAAAACAGATTAATTCAGAACAGGCCTACACCCTGTCTGCTCTTCTTCGCCTTAAACTCTGGCGCTCCTATTCATCAAGGAGCAATAATTGTGGCGAGTCATAGTTACATGAGCATCACCGGCAAACGACAAGGCTTGATTTCAGCAGGTTGCTCAAGTCAAAGCTCTATCGGGAATAAATGCCAACTCGGTCATCAGGATGAAATCATGGTGCTGGCCTATTCGCATGACATGCTGGCGGGAAATGACGGGAGCATTTCAGGCGGTCGTGGTAAGCACATGCCGATCATGATTACCAAGGCTACCGATAAATCGTCACCGCTGTTAGCGAGCGCGCTGCATGAGCGTGAAGAAGTCGAGTGCATCATAAATTTCTACCGTACTGCTTCGGTCGGCGGGCAAGAGCGATATTATTCAATCCATCTCACCGGTGCGCGTATTGCGCATATCAGCCAGCAAGTTCCCCACGCCATTCGCATGAACGATGCAGAACCGCAGGAGCTGGTGTCCATTCGATATAGGGATATTGCCTGGGCGCACGTTCCTGGTGCCACAAGTGCTTATAGTACTTGGGGGAATGAGGGTGAATGAGGATTCTTGCGATATTCATGATGTGACTGGAGCGGCTTCTGATCTGGCTGCAGTTGGATGCAGGATCGGCATGACACATTTTCCGGATGGATTCACGCGGCTTCGCTTCAGTTCGATTATTTCATCCTATGCGGATGAGGTTATACAGGCCGTTGATGAAGGGATCATCAGCGCGTGGCAAGGATTACAGGAAATAAGAGTCGAATATGAAGAATTAACATCAAAGGCCAGTTTCTATCTAAAAAATAGCATAGGGGTTGTAGCAGGGGTTATGCAGGTCAGGACAGGGGGTTCGATTGTCTTAGCTTCGGGAGGACTTGGTACGATTCCGGGCTCATTTATGATTGGACATGGCGTTAATAACATTTATGAGGGGTTTGCTAATATTTATCGCGGGTCTGCGGCTGAAAACACGGTTGGACCTGTTAGGCGAATTTACCAAATTGCATCTGACAATAATTATGAAGGGGATATGAAGTATTACGCCGTGGATCTGGCTTTGTCTGGGTATGGCGTGTTTAGACCAGTATCAAGGGTCGGCTCTGTGGAATTGTTCAGATGGGACCCAATCAACTATGAGATGGCTTATCGGCAGGCTGGAAAATTGGCTTTATCCTTTGAGGTGTTAGTTGACTTGTTGACAATAGAAGCGATGGTTTCGGGGGAGGGGGGAGAAAGCAAGTAGTTTTTATATAGTTGTTTTATATCACGCCGCGCATTCTTGGGGTGTAAAATTTCAAACCCAAGAAAACAACAATCGTATATATTGTGAAAAAGACGATGTGACGATATTTTTCATCGGTGTCGAAAATTTTCGTTATTCCAAGCGCAATAAGGCTGGTAGGTAGTACTGCGCAAGCAAAAACCAATAGGGTTACAGATGTGTAATATCGGATGTTTTCAAGTTTCATATCTAGTTGATCTGTCAATTTGAAACCTAGATTAATATTGCGATTCAAAAAAAAGCAACTTTCCTTTTGCAAATCCGACAACACTGTAAGAAAAATCCGTCATGGCTTTTTCGTCATCTGCTCCAATGATTGTCTCCTATTCAGAAACCAATTCGCGGTATCCTGCACGCTCTAGAACCCGGACGCTTTTCCATGCTGGTGATTTCCAACAACGTGCATCTTCCGGATGCCGAGATCGAGTTGACCGCCATTCGTGCCCAAGGCGCCGGTGGGCAGAACGTCAACAAGGTCTCCAGCGCGGTGCACCTGCGCTTTGACATTCCGGCCTCGTCCTTGCCTGAGTTCTACAAGGAGCGGTTGTTGGCGCTGCGCGACAGCCGGATCACTAGCGACGGCGTGTTGATCATCAAGGCCCAGCAATACCGGACGCAGGAGCAGAACCGTGCCGATGCGCTGGAACGTCTGGTCGAGTTGATCCAGAGCGCCACCAAGGTCGAAAAGAAACGCCGCCCGACCAAGCCGACCCTCGGTTCGAAAACCCGTCGGCTGGAATCCAAATCCAAACGCGGCAACATCAAGGCCGGGCGTGGCAAGGTCGATTTCTAACGCGTGTCCCGCGCTTCGCGTTGCTTCGGTGCCTGCCGGTACAAGTAGACGCTGAGCCCCAGGCCGCTGAGTGCGGCCAGTGCGGCGAACAGAAAGATCGAAGCAAAGCCGAAACCTGCCGCAATCGCACCGGCCAATGGCCCGGTGATGCCCAGCGACAAATCGATGAACAGCGAGTAAGCACCGACCGCTGCGCCACGGCTGGAGGCCGGCACCAGGTTGACCGCTTCAACCCCCAGCGCCGGAAACACCAGCGAGAAACCGAAACCGCTCAGCGCTGCGCCCGCCAGCGCCCAATGAGCATCCGGTGCCAGCCACAGCAGCAACAGGCCCAGGGTCTCCACCGACAGACAGACAATCGCTACGCGAAAACCGCCGAGACGATTGATCAGGTTGCCGAACAACAGCCGCGCGCCGATGAAGCTGGCACCGAACAGGCTCAGGCACAGCACCGCGTTGTCCCAGTGCTGCATGGCGTAATACAGGGTGATGAAGGTGGCGATGGTGCCGAAACCGATGGAGCCCAAGGCCAGGCCGCAACCGTGGGGCAGCACGCGGCCGAGCACATGCATGAACGGCAAGCGTTCACCGACAACAATTGGCGCGGCGGTTTTCGGCCAGGCCAGCAGCAGGCCAATTACAGCCAGCAGCACGATACTCACGCCCATGCTCCACAAGCCCATCTGATTGACCAGCAGCACCCCCAGCGGTGCGCCGACCGCCAGTGCGCCGTAACTGGCAATGCCGTTCCACGAAATGACTTTGGCGGTGTTCGCCGCGCCGACGCGGCCGATGCCCCAGCCAATCGAGCCGGAACCCACCAGGCTTTCCGCGCTGCCGAGTACCAGGCGGCCGATCAGCAGGCTGATCAGGCTGAGCATCGGCAAGCTTTGCGTCCAAGCCGAAATCAGCATGAATACGCCACTCAAGCCAGACCCGGCGAGGCCGTACATGACCGCCAGTTTGCTGCCTTTGTTATCGATGATTTTCCCGGCATACGGGCGACTGAGCAGGGTGGCCAGGTATTGCACGCTGATCACCAGACCTGCGATTACCGCGCCGAAACCCAGGTCACTGTGGACGTAACCCGGCAATACGGCCAGGGGAATGCCGATGTTCAGGTAGCCGACGAAGGTAAAAAGCACGATGGAAACAACTTGCAGCGTGACCGCCAGGGGGCGCTGGTTTTCAGACATGGGTAAAGGTCCACGGCAAAGCAGGATAGATAGGCTGCTTATGATAGCGGTGCCGGCTGTCGTGGGTTGTGAAAAAGTAAAACTATTTGCCGGGTGGGGTCACTCGGGCTTGGCGGGCGCCACCAGTTGCGTGGTGACCAGAGCGGCCAAGGCATTTTCTTCTGTGCCGAAGCGGGCAAGCAATGCGGCCTGTTTTTCGGGGGAGAGGTGATTCCAGATCTCGATCATTTTCTCGGCGGTGCCAATCAGGACGCTGGCCTGCGCTTCGCTGAATTCATCGGTCATGGGTTAAGGCTCTTTCAGGCAGTGTGGAAAGCGCATGTTAGCGCTTTCCACACGGTCTGTACGGCGGGTGTTTCAGTCTTCGCTGTCAGCCTTGCGACTGTCAGGTGCTTCTTTCGGCTCGGGCTGTTGGGCGCCGGCTTGTTGCGTGGTCGTCTGCTCAGGTACGTGCAGGCTTGGGAAGGGGAGATTAGGAATCTCGTGCATGGTTGCGCTCCTCGCTAAGTCTGTTGATAGATCTGGTAGATCCGCGCTTTCAAAAAAGCTTGGGCAGGATACAGCACTGAAAATGACAAACAGACTTTTATATCCATTTGTTTCGACGGACGGGGTTGTATAGACAGATCGGTAGCACTGGCGCACAAAAAACTGTAGGAGTGAGCCTGCTCGCGATAGCGGTGTAACAGTCAACATCAGCGTTGAATGACACTCCGCTATCGCGAGCAGGCTCGCTCCTACAGGGTGTTGCAGTGTTTGAAGATTATTTGCAGACGCTGGCAATCGCCTCGGCCAACAAATCCAGGCGTGTGGCATCAATCCCCGCCACGTTGGCCCGCCCCGAATTGACCATATAAACGCTGTGATGATCGCGCAGGTTTTTCACTTGCTCAGGCGTCAACCCGGTGTAGGAAAACATTCCGCGCTGCACGCCAATGTGCGCAAAGCGCTCGCGCAAACCGTGTGGCTCCAGCGCTTCCACCAGACCACTGCGCAGTTGGGCGATACGCAGGCGCATCGCTTCCACTTCGTCGCGCCAGAGGTTTTTCAACTCTGGATCGCCGAGGATGGTCGCCACCACGGCCGCGCCGTGATCCGGCGGGGTCGACCACAAGTTACGGGCGATGTTGGCCAGTTGGCTGCGGATGTCGATGAGCTTGTCAGCGGTTTTCGCGCAGACAATCAGCGCACCGGTGCGGTCGCGGTACAGGCCGAAGTTCTTCGAGCAGGAACTGGTGATCAGCACTTCCGGCAACTCGGCGGCGAACAGCCGGGTCGACCAGGCATCCTGTTCCAGGCCATCACCGAAACCTTGATACGCGAAGTCGATCAGCGGCAGCAGTTCGCGCTTGCGTACGACATCCAGCACCCGGCGCCAGTCATCATGGGACAGGTCGAAACCGGTCGGGTTGTGGCAGCAGGCGTGCAGCAACACGACATCACCCCTGGGCGCTTCACTGAGCACCGCCAGCATGGCGTCGACATCGAGGCAGTTGTCGCTGCCCACGTACGGGTAGTGACTGACCTTGACTTTGGCTGCCGCGAAAATGCTTTCGTGGATCGG
The DNA here is from genome assembly GCF_054070755.1 of Pseudomonas sp. SDO5591_S426. Lineage (NCBI taxonomy): Bacteria > Pseudomonadati > Pseudomonadota > Gammaproteobacteria > Pseudomonadales > Pseudomonadaceae > Pseudomonas > Pseudomonas sp. SDO5591_S426. The sequence continues at coordinate 8,746 of NZ_JBSVXD010000080.1, forward strand.
CCAGGTCGGATTGCTCAGCCATACGCCACGGCCTGGCAGGCACTGGGCGATGAAGTCCGCGCTCAAGCGCAACGCCCCGGTGCCGCCCGGTGTCTGGGTGGCGCCGGCGCGTTGTTCGGCGATCAGTTTCGAGTCGGCGCCAAGCACCAGCTCATTTATCGCTTTGCCGAACGCCGGCTCGCCATGACCGCCGATGTAGGTCTTGGTGGTTTGACGCTCCACCAGACGTGCTTCGGCAAGTTTCACCGACTGAGGAATCGGCGTCAGGCCCTGGGCGTCTTTGTAGACACCCACGCCGAGGTCGAATTTGCGCGGGTTCGGGTCCTGCGCATAGGCCTCCATCAGGCCGAGAATCGGGTCGCCGGGGACACGGCCGATGGCATCGAAATGCATTATTTGCGGCCCTCGGCGTCCTTGGCTACTTCGTCAGTGCGCGCGGCCATGATGAAGTCGTTGCGGTGCAGGCCTTTGATCGAGTGGCTCCACCAGGTCACGGTCACTTTGCCCCACTCGGTCAGCAGGCCCGGGTGGTGACCTTCGGCCTCGGAGATTTCACCGACGGCGTTGGTGAACGCCAGGGCGTGCTTGAAATTCTTGAACAGGAAGACTTTTTCCAGCTGCATGATGCTGTCGCGAACTTCGATGTTCCAGTCCGGGATCTGCTTGATCAGGATCGGCAATTCTTCGTCGCTGACTTGTGGGGCATCGGCGCGGCAGGCTTCGCAATGGGCTTGGGTGAGTGCGGTCATGATGTGTTCCTGAAATCGAATGTTAGGAGATCAGCCGTCAGAATTTATTGAGAGGTGTACCACGCTAACGCAAAGCGTCGGTTCCTGACAGGCTCACTTGATTCTAAAAGCTGCGGATCAGGCGGCTTTTGGTTTGGGCGGAAATTTCGGTGCGTGCAGACCCATCTGCATCGCTTGCTTGACCATGCCCATGATGTCTTCGTGGGCGAGGTCGAACAGGCGCTTGAGGTTCGGCAGTACGAAATACAGCGGCTGCAGAATGTCGATGCGGTAAGGCGTACGCATGCATTCCAGCGGATCGAACGCCTGATGCTCAGGCTCGTCCGACAGGCAGTAAACGGTTTCTTTAGGCGAGGACAGGATGCCGCCGCCGTAGATGCGCTGGCCTTGCGGGGTGTCGACCAGGCCGAATTCGATGGTCATCCAGTACAGGCGCGCCAGATACACGCGTTCTTCCTTCGAAGCCTGTAGGCCGAGCTTGCCGTAGGTGTGGGTAAATTCGGCAAACCATGGGTTGGTCAGCAGCGGACAGTGGCCAAAAATCTCGTGGAAAATGTCCGGCTCTTGCAGGTAATCCAGCTCTTCGCGGGTACGAATAAAGGTTGCCACTGGAAACTGCTTGCTGGCGAGCAATTCAAAAAAGGTCTGGAAGGGGATCAGCGCCGGTACGCGGGCGACCTGCCAACCGGTGGTTTCACCGAGGACCTTGTTGATCTCGCCCAGTTGCGGAATGCGGTCGTGGGGCAGACCGAGTTTTTCGATACCGTCCAGATATTCCTGGCACGCACGCCCTTCGATCACTTTCAGTTGGCGAGTGATCAGCGTGTTCCACACCGCGTGTTCTTCAGCGGTGTAGTCGATAAAACCTTGCGCATCGGGCTCGCGAGCCACGTATTGCGTCTGCTTCATGCTGCTCTCCTGCTAGGGGATTCGTTCTTGTTATGTGCTGCTATGGACCCAGAAATAACCCATGAATTGCGCAATGGCAGCAGGTGATGAGTGCTCCGTGTAGGAAAATTCTCCAATAATCGTAAAGTTTCCGTTACGTTTTTGCCGTTGTCGCGCAGATGTTGAGATTGGCGGGTGGGAAAAGTGCTCCACCTGTCACATAATCTTGACGACTATCTGAGTGCTTCAGCAGAAATTTTCCTGCAATGGGCCTCATTCACTTCTGTTCGGGCCTTTATATGCGTATCAAAGTCCACTGCCAGAACCGCATCGGCATCCTGCGTGACATTCTCAATCTGTTGGTGGAGTACGGCATCAACGTCGCTCGCGGTGAGGTGGGCGGAGAGCATGGCAATGCGATCTATCTGCACTGTCCGAACCTGATCAACATCCAGTTCCAGGCCTTGCGTCCGAAGTTCGAGGCGATTGCCGGGGTGTTTGGCGTCAAGCGTGTAGGGCTGATGCCCAGCGAGCGTCGGCACATGGAGCTCAATGCGTTGCTCGGCGCCCTGGAGTTTCCGGTGCTGTCGATCGATATGGGTGGCTCCATCGTGGCGGCCAACCGTGCGGCGGCGCAGTTGCTCGGTGTGCGGGTGGACGAGGTGCCGGGGATTCCGTTGTCGCGCTATGCCGAAGATTTCGATTTGCCGGAACTGGTGCGCGCCAACAAATCGCGGATCAACGGATTGCGGGTCAAGGTCAAGGGCGATGTGTTCCTGGCCGACATCGCGCCGCTGCAATCGGAGCACGACGACAGCGAAGCGATGGCCGGTGCCGTACTGACATTGCACCGCGCAGACCGCGTCGGCGAACGCATCTATAACGTGCGCAAGCAGGAATTGCGTGGCTTCGACAGCATCTTCCAAAGCTCCAAAGTGATGGCGGCGGTGGTGCGCGAAGCCCGGCGCATGGCGCCACTCGATGCACCGCTATTAATAGAAGGCGAAACCGGCACCGGCAAAGAGTTGTTGGCGCGCGCCTGTCATCTGGCCAGCCCACGTGGGCAATCGCCGTTGATGGCGCTCAATTGCGCAGGGCTGCCGGAGTCCATGGCCGAGACCGAACTGTTCGGCTACGGCCCGGGTGCTTTCGAAGGAGCGCGGGCCGAGGGCAAGCTCGGGCTGCTGGAATTGACGGCGGGTGGTACGCTGTTTCTCGATGGCGTCGGGGAAATGAGCCCGCGCTTGCAGGTGAAACTGCTGCGCTTCCTGCAGGACGGTTGCTTCCGTCGGGTAGGCAGCGATGAAGAGGTCTACCTCGATGTGCGGGTGATCTGCGCGACTCAGGTTGACCTGTCCGAACTGTGCGCGCGCGGCGAGTTTCGTCAGGACCTTTATCACCGCCTGAACGTGCTGTCGCTGCACATCCCGCCGCTGCGCGAATGCCTCGACGGTTTGCCGCCGTTGGTGGAGCACTTCCTCGATCAGGCCAGTCGGCAGATCGGTTGCCCGCTGCCGAAACTGGCCCCGGCGGCAATGGACCGGCTCAGTCACTATCATTGGCCTGGCAACGTCCGGCAGTTGGAAAACGTGCTGTTCCAGGCCGTTTCCCTGTGCGACGGCGGAACAGTCAAGGCCGAGCATATTCGCTTGCCGGACTATGGCGTGCGTCAGCCGCTTGGCGATTTTTCGCTGGAGGGCGGGCTGGACGAAATTGTCGGGCGCTTCGAGAAAGCCGTGCTGGAGCGCTTGTATTCCGAGCATCCGAGCAGTCGGCAACTGGGCAAGCGGTTGGGGGTTTCGCATACAACCATTGCCAACAAGTTGCGGGATTATGAGGTGGGCAAAGACATTTCCTGAAGATCAAAAGATCGCAGCCTTCGGCAGCTCTTACAGGTTGAACGCCAATCCCCTGTAGGAGCTTGCCGAAGGCTGCGATCTTTTGATCCGTTGCCGCGAAGCGGCATAACACCGCCGGTTTTTCGTCTTCACTACTTTCCAACATTCCCCTCAACATCCCTCAAGCCCTTTGTTTACCGGCCCCCGCGCCGCCAAAAACAAGTTGGTCTGCAAATTGCTTATGCCTCGTCAGTACAGCAGTGGGCGGCAAACGTCCGGCAGGCAGAGGAAAGATTGTGGACAAGTACCTTTATGTGGCAATGACCGGCGCCAGCCAGAATGCACTGGCGCAAAAGGCTCATGCCAACAACCTCGCGAACATCTCCACCAACGGCTTCCAGAAAGACCTGGAGCAGGCGCGTTCGATGCCAGTGTTCGGCGACAGCTTTCCGGCGCGTGCGTTTGCCATGTCCGAGCGCCCGGCCACCGACTTCTCTCCCGGCTCTCTGGTGCAAACCGGTCGCGATCTCGATGTCGCCGTGCAGGGCAATGGCTGGCTGGCGGTGCAGAATCCCGATGGCGGCGAAAGCTATGTGCGGACCGGCAGTCTGGTGGTTGACGCCCTTGGTGTGTTGCGCGCCGGCAACGGCATGCCGGTGATTGGCAATGGCGGTCCAATCGCCGTGCCGCCCGAGCAGCAGATCGAAGTCGGTGAAGACGGCACCATCAGCATTCGTGCGATGGGCGAAGGTCCTCGCGTGATGGCGGAAGTCGACCGCATCAAACTGGTCAACCCGGACATCAAGAACATGACCAAGGGCCTGGACGGTTCGATCCACACCAAGGACGGCCAACCGGCGCAAGCCGATGCCAACGTCAAACTGGTGTCCGGTTTCCTTGAGTCGAGCAACGTCAACGCCGTGGACGAGATGACCTCGGTGCTGGCCTTGTCGAAGCAGTTCGAGCTGCACATCAAGATGATGAACACCGCCAAAGAAGACGACCAGGCCATGGCTCGGGTCTTGCAGATCAGCTAATTATCAGAACGTCGCGCCGTAAAACAGGCGCACGAGGAGAATCGAATGCTTCCGGCTCTATGGGTTGCCAAAACCGGTCTGTCCGCCCAGGACACCAACCTGACCACCATTTCCAACAACCTGGCCAACGTGTCGACCACGGGTTTCAAACGTGACCGTGCCGAGTTCCAGGACTTGCTCTACCAGATCAAACGCCAGCCAGGCGCCCAGTCGACCCAGGACAGCGAACTGCCGTCGGGCCTGCAATTGGGTACCGGTGTGCGCATTGTCGGCACCCAGAAAAACTTCAACGCCGGCAGCCTGCAAACCACCGAGCAGCCGCTGGACATGGCCATCGACGGTCGCGGTTTCTTCCAGATCCTGCAACCGGACGGCACCACGTCCTACACCCGTGACGGCACTTTCCACCTGGACTCCAACGGCCAGATCGTCAACGCCAGCGGCTTCGCCCTGGAACCGGCGATTGTCATCCCGAACGACGCCCAGACCTTCACCGTCGGCAAGGACGGCACCGTGTCCATCACCGTGGCCGGCAACCCGGCTTCCCAGGTGATCGGCAACCTGCAAACCGCTGACTTCATCAACCCGGCCGGCCTGCAAGCGGTGGGTAACAACCTGTTCCTGGAAACCGCCGCCAGTGGTGCGCCGCAAGTCGGCACCCCGGGCCTGGCCGGTTTCGGTACCACGCTGCAGAACACCCTGGAAACGTCCAACGTCAGCACCGTTGAAGAGATGGTCAACATGATCACCACTCAGCGCGCCTACGAGATGAACTCTAAGGTGATCTCCACCGCCGACCAGATGCTCTCGTTCGTAACGCAGAATCTGTAATCAAGTCTATGAGGCGGCCATGCGGTCGCCTGCAACACCGTGAGGTAAGGGTCATGAATCGCTTCGTTTCTGTTCTGGCATTGAGTGGGATCACCGTGCTCGCCGGCTGTGTCGGTCCGACACCCAAGCCCAATGATCCTTACTATGCCCCGGTGTTGCCGCGCACGCCGCTGCCGGCTGCCGCGAATAACGGTTCGATTTATCAGGCCGGTTTCGAGCAGAACCTCTATGGCGACCGCAAGGCGTTCCGGGTCGGTGACATCATCACCATCACCCTGAACGAGAAGACCCAGGCGAGCAAAAACGCCAACTCGCAAATCGGCAAGAACAGCAAGGCCAGCATCGGTCTGAGCTCGCTGTTCGGCTCTACCCCGAACACCAACAACCCGTTTGGCAGTGGCGACCTGAGCCTGGATGCCAGCTATGAAGGCGACCGCGCGACCAAGGGCGACAGCAAGGCCGCGCAGGGCAACACCCTGACCGGCTCGATCACCGTGACCGTGGCTGACGTGTTGCCCAACGGCATCATCGCGGTACGTGGCGAGAAGTGGATGACACTCAACACCGGCGACGAACTGGTGCGGATTGCCGGGCTGGTTCGCGCCGACGATATCTCCACCGATAACACTGTGCCGTCGACCCGTGTCGCCGATGCGCGCATCACCTACTCGGGCACCGGTTCGTTTGCCGATGCGAGTCAGCCAGGCTGGTTCGACCGTTTCTTCCTCAGCCCGCTGTTCCCTTTCTAGGTGGCTTTCCAGTTGAGCATGTTGAACTTCAGAAGTCTCATCGTTGCCGCTCTGATGCTGTCGGCAGCCTTCAACGTTCAAGCCGAGCGGCTGAAGGACATCGCCAGCATTTCCGGCGTGCGTTCCAACCAGTTGATCGGTTACGGCCTGGTGGTCGGGCTTAACGGTACCGGCGACCAGACGACGCAAACCCCGTTCACCCTGCAGACCTTCAACAACATGCTCTCGCAGTTCGGCATCAAGGTGCCGCCGGGTTCGGGCAACGTGCAGTTGAAGAACGTCGCGGCGGTGTCGATCAGTGCCGATCTGCCAGCGTTCGCCAAGCCGGGTCAGCAGGTCGACATCACCGTTTCGTCGATCGGTAATTCCAAGAGCCTGCGCGGCGGCACGTTGCTGCTGACACCGCTTAAGGGTATCGACGGCAACGTCTACGCCATCGCCCAGGGCAACCTGGTGGTCGGCGGTTTTGACGCCGAAGGTCGCGACGGTTCGAAGATCACCGTCAACGTTCCGTCAGCCGGTCGCATCCCTGGCGGTGCGTCGGTTGAGCGTGCGGTGCCGAGCGGATTCAACCAGGGCAACAGCCTGACGCTGAACCTCAACCGCTCCGACTTCACCACCGCCAAGCGCATCGTCGACAAGATCAACGACATGCTCGGCCCTGGTGTGGCGCAGGCTATTGATGGCGGCTCGATTCGCGTCACCGCGCCGCTTGATCCGAGCCAGCGTGTCGACTACCTGTCGATCCTCGAAAACCTCGAAATCGATCCGGGTCAGGCGGTGGCGAAAGTCATCATCAACTCGCGCACCGGCACCATCGTGATCGGCCAGAACGTCAAGGTTTCCCCGGCCGCCGTCACCCACGGCAGCCTGACCGTGACCATCACTGAAGACCCGATCGTCAGCCAGCCCGGCCCTCTGTCCAATGGTCAGACGGCGGTCGTGCCGCGCTCGCGGGTCAACGCCCAGCAGGAAGCCAAGCCGATGTTCAAATTCGGTCCGGGCACCACCCTCGACGAAATCGTCCGTGCGGTGAACCAGGTCGGCGCGGCGCCGGGTGACTTGATGGCCATCCTCGAAGCACTGAAACAGGCCGGCGCCTTGCAAGCCGACCTGATCGTGATCTAAGGGCGGCGATCATATGGACATGTTCAAGAGTGGTCGGGTCAGCAGCAGCGATTCGGGTGCGTTCTCCGACCTGAACCGGCTGAATCAGCTCAAGGTCGGCGACAAGAACAGCGACGCGAACATGCGCAAGGTGGCGCAGGAATTCGAATCGCTGTTCCTTGGCGAAATGCTCAAGTCCATGCGCTCGGCCACCGAAGCGCTGGGCAAGGACAATCCGCTCAACACCGCAGAAGCCAAGCAATACCAGGAAATGTACGACCAGCAGTTGGCCGTTTCCATGTCCCGCGAGGGTGGGGGTATCGGCCTGGCCGACGTGCTGATGCGCCAGATGTCGAAGAACAAACCGCTGGCGCCGGGTGAGGCAGCAACCTTGTCTGCCGCCAAGCAGGAGGCCGCGAAAGCCGCTGCGCAAACACCAATCGCGGCGGGCACGGTGGCAATCAACGGGCCGCTGTCGCGGGTCAACGGCGAGCGTCCGTTGTGGGCTTCGCGTTCGGTCAAGGCGCCGACAGGCGAGGGCGCGCATCACAATGACATGGCGCTGATCAATCAGCGGCGCCTGGCATTGCCACCGAAACTGGCCGATCGCTTGCTGGCAGGCCTGGTGCCTTCCGCCACGACGACACCTGCGGCGGTCAACAAGACTCAACTGCCGGAGCGCGTAGCAACCAGCGGTGCCGGGCCTTTGTACAACGGCGACTGGCTGGCGAATGCGCAAGCGGCGTCGAGCGGTTCCCTGCAGATTCATGGTCGCGCCATCGCACAAATTCCTTTGGCTCCGGCGAAGAAAGCCTTCAGTTCCGCCGACGAATTCGTCAACACCATGCTGCCCATGGCCAAGGAAGCGGCCGATCGCATTGGCGTCGATCCGCGCTACCTGGTGGCCCAGGCCGCACTGGAAACCGGATGGGGCAAGTCGGTCATGCGCGCGCAGGATGGCAGCAGCAGCCACAACCTGTTCGGCATCAAGGCCAGCAGTAACTGGCAAGGCAATTCGGCACGGGCGATCACCAGCGAATTCAGGAATGGCGAGATGGTCAAGGAGACGGCCGAGTTCCGTTCCTATGACTCTTACAAGGACAGTTTCCACGACCTTGTTACTTTGCTGCAGACCAATAATCGCTATCAAGATGTGCTGAAGTCGGCCGATAACCCAGAACAGTTTGTACGCGAGTTGCAGAAGGCCGGTTATGCAACCGACCCGGACTACGCAAGCAAGATTTCGCAGATAGCCAAGCAGATGACGAGTTACCAGAACTACGCTGCGGCGGGCGTTTCCACCACGCCTTTATAGGCACTAAGGATCAAGGTCTGAACCATGAGTTTACTCAACATCGGAATGTCGGGTTTGTCCGCTAGCCACGCATCGTTGGTGACTACCGGTAATAACATTTCCAACGTCGATACCGTCGGGTACTCGCGCCAGCAAACTGTGCAGAACAGCAAGAATTCTATTCAGTATGGCAATGTGTTCATCGGCACCGGCACCACGCTGGCCGATGTGCGTCGGGTGTACAACAGCTACCTCGATGCACAGTTGCAGACCACCACTTCGCTCAACAGCGATGCGCAGGCTTATCTGGGGCAGGCCACCCAGGTCGACAAGTTGCTGTCCGACAGCGGCACCGGTGTGACCAAGACCCTGCAATCGTTCTTCGCGTCGTTGCAGACCCTGGCCGGCAACTCCAACGACAACGCCGCGCGCCAGGCATTGCTGACCAATGCCCAGGGTTTGAGCAGTCGCTTCAACTCGATCTCGCAGCAGCTGTCGCAGCAAAACACCTACATCAACGACCAGTTGGGTTCGATGGCCGATCAGGTCAACAAACTGGCGTCGACCGTGGCGGCGTACAACAAGAAGATCGCTGAAGTCAGCGGCTCGGGCGGTACCCCCAACGAACTGCTGGACCAGCGCAACGAAACCATTCGCCAGCTCAACGAGCTGGTCGGCACGCAGGTGACCGAGACCGAGGGGCGAATAGATATCTACCTGGGCAGTGGCCAGCCGCTGGTGGTCGGCGACGTCGTCAACAAACTGCGTGTGGCGCCGGACCCGGCCGATCCGACCCGTTCCTCGATCATCATGGATCGCAACGGCTCTTCAGTCGACATCACCAGCGTGATGAGCGGTGGCGAGATGGGCGGCCTGGTGCGTTATCGCAATGAAGTGCTTGCACCTGCGGTCAATGGCTTGGGTCGTATCGCCATGGTCGTGGCCGATCAGGTCAACAAGCAGTTGGGCCAGGGCCTGGATCAGAACGGCAACTTCGGCGCGGCGCTGTTCAACAACATCAACAGCTTGAAAGCCATCAGCGAGCGCAGCATCGCCAACGCTGGCAACAACCCGGCATCCGGCAACCTGAATGTCACCATCAAGGACACCAGCAAGCTGGCGGCCAGTGATTATCAGGTGACCATTACCGCGACGGGCTACAACGTGCGTCGCCTGTCGGATAACACCGACATGGGCAACTTTGCATTCGCTACACCGCCTGCCGCTGATCCGGTCATCGATGGCTTCAGCCTGAGCATCAATTCGGGCACCGTGGCCGCCGGCGATTCGTTCAAGATCACCCCGACCCGTAGCTCCGCCGCCGACATGACCACGGTCATGACCGACACCAAGACCCTGGCCACGTCCGCTCCGCTGACGTCCACCAAGGCCTCGGGCAATGACGGCACCGGTGCGGTGAGCCAGCCGAGTTTGAAAACTACTCTGGATATTTACGATCCGGTGCAGCGCCTGGAAGTGCAGACGGCGGTCAAGGCTTCGATGCCGGTTCGCATGCTGATGACCAGCGCTACCGCCTATGAAGTGTTCGACTCCAAGGGCACCAGTATCGGCACCGGCAGCATCGTGCCCGGCCAGAACAACGACCTGAACATTGCCGTGCCTTACACCGATGCCGGTGGCAACGCCAAAACGTTCAATGTGGCGATGACCGTCAGCGGCAGCCCTGCTTCCGGTGACAGTTTCAATATTTCCATGACGGCGGCCGACAGCACCGACAACCGCAATGCCCAGTCGCTGCTCGCGCTGCAAACCAAGGCTACTATCGGCGCCAGCGCCACCAGCCCGGGCGTGAGTTTTACCGAAGCCTATGGTGGTCTGGTAACGACTGTTGGTTCCCTGACCAAGCAAGCCCAGCTGGATGGCACGGCCACCGACACCATCCTGACCGGTGCGCGAAATGCCCGTGACTCGCTGTCGGGCGTCGACCTCGATGAAGAGGCGGGCAACCTGACCAAGTACCAGCAGTACTACACGGCCTCTTCGCAGATCATCAAGACTGCGCAGGAAATTTTCAGCACTCTGATCAATGCCCTTTAAGGAGCCGTAGAACATGCGTATTTCTACAGCACAGTATTACGCCACGACGGCTGCCAACTATTCTCGCAACCTCAACAATGTGATGAAGTCGGCCGAGCAGGCCAGCAGCGGCGACAAGCTCGTGACCGCGTCGGATGATCCGGTCGGCGCGGCCCGCTTGCTGCAACTCGAACAGCAAAAAGCCATGCTGGGTCAGTACTCCAGCAACATCAACGCGTTGAACACCGCTCAGGCACAGGAAGAAAGCGTGCTGGACAGCATCAACACCGTGCTGCAAAAAGTCAGTGAGTTGGCAGTGCGCGCCGGCGGTGCATCGTTGAACGATGACGACCGCAAATCCATCGGAGCGGAAGTCGCCCAGGCGGAAGAGCAACTGCTGAACCTGATGAACAGCAAGGACGCCAACGGCCGATACATCTTTTCCGGCGCCAGCAGTAACACGCAGCCTTTTGTGCGCAACAGCGACGGCACCTATAGCTATCAAGGTGACCAGACCCAGCTGGAGCTGAAAATTGGCGATTCGATGTCGCTGGGCCTGAACGATACCGGTTGGGATGTTTTCCAGCAGGCGATCAACGCCGCACGCAGCACGACCACCATGACCGCGCCAGCGGTGGATGACGGGCGCGTATCCTTGACCCAAGGACTGGTGAATTCCGGCCCGGCGTTCGATGCCAGCTTCCGCAACGGACAGCCTTACACCCTGGCGTTCACCAGCAGTACGCAGTTTGTGATCACGGATGCCTTGGGTAATGACGTGACCGCCGAGGCGACGGGTGGAGGCAAATTCGATCCGAACAACAAGGACGGTTCTGACATCAGTTTCCGTGGTGTGAGTTTTGCGCTGGATATCTCGTTCCAGGCATCCGACAACCCAGCCAATGCGGATGCGGTCATCGCCGGCCACAGTTTCCAGTTGGCAGCCAAGCCAGACAGCTTCGTCAGCACGCGTTCGCCGGGCAACACGACGGCGGCGGTGATCAGTCAGACGTCGGTGACCAACGCTGCCGATTACAAAAGCTTTTTCCCTGAAGGCGGGGCAGTCCTGAAGTTCACCGGGCCCGGGACCTTCGAGCTGTACGCCCGCCCGATGACCAGCAGCAGTACTCCGGTAACCACCGGAACCGTGACGGCTGGCGTGGCAACAGCGGCCGGTGTCAGCTTTACCCTCGGTGGCGCCACCCCTCCTGTCGCAGGTGATCAGTTCGATATTACGGTCAACACACACCAGACCCAGAACGTACTCGATACGGTCAGTCAGTTACGTCAGGCACTTGAAATTCCTACATCAGGCAACCCGGCCGCGCAGCGCAATCTGGACAGCGTAATCGCTTCTTCCATTGCCAACTTGGGCAACGCCAAGAACCAGGTTGACCTGGCGCGTGGTGCAATCGGTGCCCGGGGCAACGTAATGGACATGCAGCGTGATTCGATTCAGAGCACGGACCTGATCAACACCTCTTCGCAGTCTTCGATCAGGGATGCCGATCCGGCAGAAGTGCTGACGCGCCTGACCTTGCAACAGACGATGCTGCAGGCTGCGCAACTGGCGTTCGCCAAGGTTTCCCAGTTGAGCCTGTTCAACAAGCTTTGAGTCGGTCTTGACCGCTCGCGGCCAGCCCCTGTCATAGGGGGCTGGCTTTTTTTTTTGCATTTTTTTTTATGATGCACGGTGGGGCGGGGCGGGGATCCGGACCACAAAATCAAATAAAGCAGTGATCTCTGAGTGACCCGTCAGTCAAAACGCGCATCTTCACTGTATCCTGTCTGCGGGCGGTGAAGGTGGCGGGCTGTTCAAGGCGTTTGCTTGAGCTCCGACGATGCCAGGCCCTGACTGTAGACGCCCTCGATTCAGCGAGCGGCGATGTTCAGCTGTTTATTATTGGGAAGCCATAATGATTGGCATAAAAAATATAGCGAGTTACGTGCCGACAGCCGGGGTTGATAACTACGCCCAGGGTGCAAAGTTCGACAAGGACGAAACCTTTATCCTTGGCAAGATCGGCTCGGCATTTTTGCCGCGCATGGATGCCGATCAGGAAACTTCCGATCTGTGTGTCGAAGCCGCCAATGCGCTGTTCGCCGCCAGTCCTGAACTCAAGCGTGAAGCCATCGATTGCCTGATCGTCGTCACTCAGAACGGTGACGAAGAAGGATTGCCGCACACCGCCGCAATCGTTCAGGACAAATTGGGCCTGCCGACCCACGTCGCCGCTTTCGATATTTCCCTGGGCTGTTCCGGCTACGTCTACGGCATCTATGCGATCAAAGGCTTCATGGAAGCGGCAGGGCTGAAAAACGGCCTGCTGATTACCGCCGACCCGTATTCGAAGATCGTTGACCCTGAAGACCGCAACACCACCATGCTGTTTGGTGATGCCGCCACCGCTACCTGGATGGGCGAAAACGCGGTCTGGCAACTGGGCAAATCGAAGTTCGGCACCGACGGTTCCGGTGCACCGCACCTGAAAGTCACTGACGGTGTGTTCTTCATGAATGGCCGTCAGGTCTTCAACTTTGCACTGTTGAAAGTCCCGGCGCATTTGCATGAGCTGCTGGACGAGTCGAATCTGCAAGCCGGCGATATCGATGCCTTCTGCATTCACCAGGGCAGTGCGGCCATCGTCGATGCCGTGGCGCGCCGCTTCGAAGAAGGTGAGCCGGAGAAGTTCGTCAAGGACATGCTCGAAACCGGCAACACGGTTTCCTCGAGCATTCCGCTGCTGCTGCAGAACCACGTGTTCGATTCCAAATGGACCCGTGTCGCCATCAGCGGCTTTGGCGTAGGCCTGTCATGGGGTTCGGCGATTCTCTATCGCGGCTGATCGACCCAATATCCGCTGCATAAAAAAACGCCCGGAAACGTAAGTATCCGGGCGTTTTGCGTTTTTCTGGCGCCGATTTTCTGTCTCTAAAGCCTTGAAAATAAAGGGCTGGCAAGCTGCCACTAAAAAATTCGAAAAAACCCCTCAAGCAAAGCCACCTCACGACGATAACTATTACGTAGGTTCTCTAGGCCACACCCGGCGGTTGCCAGGGCCGGAAGCCGCAGTATCCATCCAACGAGGATTTCGTCATGGCTTTAACCGTAAACACCAACATTGCGTCGATCACTACTCAGGTTAACCTGAACAAAGCCGGCAGCTCCCTGGCCACTTCCATGCAGCGCCTGTCTTCCGGCCTGCGTATCAACAGCGCTAAAGACGACGCTGCCGGTCTGCAAATCGCTAACCGTTTGACCAGCCAAATCAACGGCCTGGGCCAAGCGGTAAAAAACGTGAACGACGGTATCTCCATCGCTCAAACCGCTGAAGGCGCGATGCAGGCTTCGACCGACATCCTGCAAAAAATGCGTACCCTGGCTCTGTCCTCGGCAACCGGCTCCCTGAGCGCTGATGACCGTAAATCGAACAACGACGAATACCAGGCTCTGACTTCGGAACTGTCCCGTATCTCGCAAACCACTACTTTCGGCGGCCAGAAGCTGCTGGACGGTTCGTTCGGTACCAAGGCTATCCAAGTAGGCGCCAACGCCAACGAAACCATCAACGTTAGCTTGGAAAACGTTGCGGCAAACCAGATCGGTTCGCAGCAAATCAAGAGCGCCGCAATTGTTCCAGCCGCAGGTGGTTTGGTTGCTGGTGTGATTAACGTCACCGGTAACGGCCAGACTGCAACAGTCAACTACGGTCTGGGGGCTTCGGCGAAAGACATCGCCACCGGCTTGAACGGTTCCATCGGCGGTCTGAGTGCCACTGCTAGCACTGAAGTGAAATTGGGTGTTACCGGTGCCGGCCCATCGAACTTCAAGTTGGCCGTTGGCACCAGCGGTGCAGTTGACTTCGTCGGTGTGACTGACCTGGCTAGCCTGGCTGACCAACTGAAATCCAACGCTGCCAAACTGGGTATCAGCGTTAACTACGATTCGGTTAACTCCAGCCTGACAGTGAAGTCCGATTCGGGTGAAAACCTGTCCTTCTCGGCTGCTGACGCCGCTGCTCAAGCCGCTATCACCGTTAGCGCCAAAAATGGTGCTGGTGCATTCGCTGGTGCTACTGCTTTGGGTGCTGCTGCTATCGTAGTCAACGGCGCAGTCCAGCTTGATTCCGCCAAAGGCTATTCCCTGGCCGGTGCTGGTGTGGCTGCCGTGTTCGGTGCCGCTACTGTTTCTGCTACCAAGAAAACCATCTCTCAGACCGACGTTACCAACATCGACAACGCTCAGAACGCTCTGGCTGTTATCGACAAGGCCATCGGCACCATCGACGGCGTTCGTTCGGGTCTGGGTGCTACCCAAAACCGTCTGACCACCACTGCTGACAACCTGCAGAACATCCAGAAGAACTCCACCGCTGCTCGTTCCACCGTGCAGGACGTGGACTTCGCTGCTGAAACTGCAGAGCTGACCAAGCAACAAACACTGCAATCGGCTTCGACTGCCATCCTGTCGCAAGCTAACCAGCTGCCATCCGCTGTACTGAAGCTGCTTCAGTAATTTCAGAGTTTGGTAAATGACGGAGGGGCGCGTTTACGTGCCCTTTTGTCTTTTCCGTGATGAGGAGATTGGACATGGATATGAGCGTCAAGTTGAACCAGTCTTATCCACCGGTTGCGCCACAAAGCCAACCTGCACCGGTTGAGCCGGTCAGTCGGCCGAAGGTTGAAGCTGTTGCCCAGGCAGCGACAGAACCCAAGCGCGACGAACTGGAAAAAGCGGTAACCGATATTCGCGAGTTTGTTCAAGCAAGCCAGCGCAAGCTGGACTTTTCCATTGATGATTCCACCGGACGGGTTGTGGTCAAGGTCATCGCCACCGACAGCGGTGACGTGATTCGTCAGATCCCTTCGGAAACTGCATTAAAACTGGCGCAAAGCCTGAGCCAAGCTAGCAGCCTGTTGTTTGACGACAAGGTCTGAGCTGGCATGAATTTTGTTGCTGTCTGCGATTGACGTGCATTCTGTCAGGAAAGCGGCAGCCACTGGATAAGGAGAAAGACGATGGCGGGTTCAACGGTTAGCGGTATTGGTTCGAACATCGATACCCAGGCGATTGTGAAGTCTCTGGTTGATGCCGAGCGCGTGCCGAAGCAAACGCAGATCAACACTCAGTCGTTGAAAGCAACCACCACGCTGTCGTCGATCGGCAAGATCCAGGCGGCGCTGGATGCGTTTCGTGGTGCGCTGACCAACATGAACACCGGTACTACTTTTACCGGGCTGACTGGCACATCCTCGGATGAAAAAGTTGCCACCATGACCGCGGGCAACGGCGCCTCTACCGGCAGCTTCAAGTTGGTGGTCTCTCAGTTGGCCAGCGCCTCGAAACTGTCGACCAAGACCTTTGTCGGTGGCGCGTCGTCGGTGGTAAACAGCGGTTCCTCGCCGACCACCCTGACGATTTCACAGTCGGGCAAGAAGTACGATCTGAGTGTGCCAGCCGGGGCGACACTGCAGCAGGTGCGTGATTCAATCAACTCGCAGTTTTCCACTGCCGGTTTGAGTGCCAACATCCTGACCGACGCCACGGGTTCACGCTTGGTGTTGACCTCGACAACCATGGGTGTCGGTTCGGACATCACACTGTCGGGCACCTCAGGTATGGATGTCGGTGCAACCGTTGTCGAAGTACCGAAGAACGCCAAGTACACCATCGACGGGTCCATTGCGCTGGAATCCAAGTCCAATACCATCGAAGAAGCGGTCAGCGGCGTGAGTATCAAGTTGCTAACGGTCTCGCCCAAAGATGCAACCACTGGCGATCCGACACCGACCACTATCGCCGTGAGTACCAATAACACGGTGATGAAGTCTGGGGTCAAAGGCTTTGTTGATACTTACAATGCCCTGGTTTCGGCGATCAGTGCAGAAACCAAGGTCACCATTGGGCCGGATGGCACACCGACCGCAGGTGCCTTGACCGGCGATGCTTCGATGCGAACCCTGATGAGTTCGATCCGAAATGAACTGAATGCGATGTCCGGAAGCGGGACTTTCAAGTCATTGGCTCAGTTCGGCATCGCCACGGATTCGACCACTGGTCTGCTGACCATGGACAGCAAAAAGTGGGACAAGGCGGTCGCCACCAATGCGGCGGACATCAACAGTATCTTCAGTGGTGACAAGGGTTTGCTGAAGCGTCTGACGACTGTCACTGACGATTACGCCAAGTCAAATACCGGTACGCTCGCAGAACGCTCCAAATCCCTGAGCGAAAGCCTTACTGATCTTGCGAAGCAGCAGGCCACTCTGGATGAGCGCATGACGTTGTTGCAAACCAGCCTCACGTCCAAGTACACCGCCATGGACTCCTTGGTCGCCAAGCTTCGCGCCCAAAGCGACAGCATCATGACCACGCTCAATGCGTTGAACAATCCGAAAGACGACTGATTCGGATCAGGCATAAAAATCTATGGTCACCCCCATTTTTGCAATACTGATTAACGGGTGGTGTGGTTG
>NZ_JBSVXD010000081.1:0-25654 GCF_054070755.1 Pseudomonas sp. SDO5591_S426
TTTGCCTTTGCCTTTGCCTTTGCCTTTGCCTTTGCCTTTGCCTTTGCCTTTGCCTTTGCCTCTGCCTTTGCTTCTCTGTAGGAGCAAGGCTTGCCCGCGATGACGACCTCACAGCCGCCCTGGGTCTTGAAGATTGACCCGGTCCCTGTGGGAGCTGGCTTGCCAGCGATGGCGGCCTGCCAGCCAACCAATCTCTTTCAGATGCACCCAGAACACTGTAGGAGCGAGCTTGCTCGCGAAAAACGTCCAGACAACGCGATCATTCAGGCAGGGCACGTTATCGTTGACGTCCATCGCGAGCAGGCTCGCTCCTACAGGGATTTTCGGTGGGTCTCGGAGGCGTGTTTAAAAGCCGTCGGCGTATCTTCCTGAAAGCTACATCGCCTTGCGTCGTTGCCTACAACTACGCCAGAATCCGCCGGCTTGTGCGCCTTGTCCCTGGTCTTTATCGTTCCCGTGTCGCTGGCAATTCAGCGATCGGGTTTAGCAGCTCGGTAAATTTCAAGGCTCGCCAGTGTCACCCTATGGTGGCTGTGCGTGGGGCACTTCGGTGCGCCGGGTTCCTTGATCCCTGGTCTGCTAACCCGCGTACAGCCGCCACCCAGTCCGTTTAGCAGCGACGAGTGGCAGCTCCATTGATCAGGGAGTTTTACCATGTTCAAACCAACACCCAACCCCCCCGAAACCGACAACGTTTCCCCCTACGATTCCCCCGATTCCAAAAAGCTCCACGAAGCCGCCGACCGCGCGCTGGACTACCATCTCAAACAATCAAAAGACTCGCCCCCAACCCACAAGCCCAGCACGATGTTCACCATCGTCCCCGACATCAATACCGAATCTCTGTTGGCCCACGCCTGCGAATCCCTGGCCTCGGCCAGTGTCATGGCCAGTGACCTCGCCGGGTTCGTGGAGGGCCCTCAACGCAATGCGTTGCTGGGCATTGCGCAGATCATCATGCTCGGTGAACTGGCGGTGAACCGGGCATTGGATAACCTGGACCCGCAGGGCTGACATAACCCTCGCCACAATAAAAAAAACCGCGGCCCCCCCCCTCAAGTGCCGCGGTTTTTCACGCCGCGCGATTACTGCTGCAACACTGTTGCCTGGTTGGCCGTACCGAACTGCTGCACGTTGGCGTTCTGGTAGTTGCCACTCTGATCAACACTGGCAATGTTGCCGGTGCCGCCCTGGGTGACGTAGGCCACGTTCATGGTGTCAGCCTGTTTGATGGTGATCATGTTGTCGTCGCCGTACACCTGTGTGGTGTACGCCTGGTTGCCGAGACCTTCCTGGTTGAACTCGGTGCTGTTGCCGGTGCCGTTGGTGCTGCCCTGGGCCAGGTTGGTGGTGCCTCGCTGATCGGAGATCAGGATGTTGTCGCTACCGTTCTGGTCGAAGTACAGCTCGTTGAACGAGTTGGTCTGGCTGACCGTGGTTTTGTTGCCGGTGCCGGTCTGGTTGGTGGTCATGATGTGGCCAATGCCGTCCTGGGTGAAGCTGGCGATGTTGCCATTGCCGGCCTGGTTGACGGTGGCGCGTTGGTTGCTGCCGAACTGGCCGCCCAGTTGCGGGCCTTTCCAGTTGCTGGCGTAGACCTTGTTGTCGTTACCCACCGAGTTGGCGTTGAGCACATGGCCGTCGCCAGTCTGGTAGGTGAAGTGCACGTTGCCGGTGCCCTGTTGATAGAGCGCGACGGTAGAACCCAGGGACTCGAACTGGTCGGCGTAGATGGCGTTGAGGTCGCCGACTTGCAGCACGGTGGCGACGTTGTCCTGGCCGAAGCTCTGGTCGACGATGGCTTCGTTGGTCTGTCCGTACTGGTTGATGGTGGCCTGGGCATTGATCTGGGTGTCTTGCCAGACTTCGGTGCCGTTGCCGTCGCCGTACTGGTTGATAGTCAGGGTGCCGCCTTCGCCGTAGCGCTGGTCGCCATAGGCATAGTTGGTGCTGCCGGCCTGGTTGATGTTGATCTGGCCGCCCATCTGGGCAATCTGTTCGGCGGTCGCGTAGTTGGCGGTGCCGTATTGGATGATCACGGCGTTGTTGGCCATGCCCAGTTGAATCTGTTCGATGTTGGCTTCGTTGCTGTCACCGTACTGGTAGGTCTGGCCGGATGTGTTTTCCTGGCTGTCCTGATAGATGAACGAGAAGTTGCCGCTGCCTTGCTGCAGTTGCAGGGCTTCACCGCCGCCGACACCGATTGATTGACTGGCATGGCTGACGTTGGCGCTGCCGGTCTGGGTCTGGGTGATGGTGCTGTTGTCTTCGTACAGTTGCTCGGCGTAACCGGCGTTGTAGTCGCCGACCTGGGTCTGGGTAATGGTGCTGGTCGCGTGGTCTTGCACGGCGGCCGCGTCATTGCCCGAGCCGAGTTGCTGCTGGGTGGCGGTACTGAACGGCGCCGCGCTCTGTTTCACATCGGCGATGTTGGCGGTACCGAACTGGTTCTGGATGGACTCGCTGTCATCGGCCAATGCCTGGGCACTGACTACGACCAGGATGGCGGCGGTTATGGGCGTCAGTTTGAACATGATGAAACCTCCAAGTGGTGCAGTGCTTTAGCGATATTGAGTGACCGAGACGCTCATTCCATTGCCGGCCTGGGTCACAGCGGCTTGCTGACCCGTGCCGGCCTGGACGATGTTGGCGTCGTTGTTGTTGCCGTTCTGGGAAATCTGCGCACGGTTGTGGCTGCCCGATTGGGTAATCGATGCGGCGTTGCCGGAACCCTGCTGGTTGATCAATGCCATCAGGTCGCTGCCTTGTTGCAGGATGTAGGCTTCCTGATTGCTGCCTGACTGCACGATCTGGCCGAGCAGCGATTGGCCGTTCTGTTGCAACAGCGCGATGTTGGCCTGGCCGTTCTGGTCGATCAGTGCTTGCTGGCCCACCGGAGGTGGCAGCTCGCCGAGATCGGCGCCGGGCGCCAGGTCATCGTTTTCCATCAAATCGTCGGCGCGTACGCCTGCGCTGCTGCAAAGCAGAAGCAGGCAGAGCAGGGCGGCGGTCGACGTTTTCATGGCCTTGTCCTTTGGTTGAGGGCTTACCCCACCAGCCGGGTCGGCCGGTGGGGCGAGCACTTACTGCACGGTGACGTTGACGGTGCGTACAGAGCCCGGTGTGGATCGGATGGTCGCCGTCGGGTTGACCGATGGGGCGACCGCGTTGGTGACGTTCAAGGTCCAGCGTCCGGTGATCGCCACGTTGGCGGTGCCCAGGGTGACCAGACCGGTCGGCGTGGTGACCTGGATGGTCACGGTGTTGCCGAGGATCGTCGAGGACGTACCGGTGAAGTTCCAGGTAAAGCGGTTGCCGGCACGTGCGGTGACGGTGGCAGCTGTTACGTTGAAGGTTTCAAGTACCACGGGTGGCGAGACTTGCACCGTGACGGTGACCGGTGCCGACAGGGCGCCGAGGCTGTCCCGTGCGACATAGGTAAAGGTCGTGGTGAAAGGCGCGAGGATCACCGCCGGAGGCGTGTAGGTCACTGCCGTGCCATTGATGGCCACAGCGCCGCGAAGAGGCTGCGTCACGCTGGCGATCGCCAGTGGTCCGTTGCCGTCCGGATCGCTGTCGTTGCCCAACACGTTGATGTTTACTGCGGCGGTGCCCTGGGTCGAGATGCTGTCAGCCACACCCACCGGCGCCAGGTTAGGCGGCGGATTCACGGTGACAGTCACGGTCGCCGCAGTGGTCGAGGCCAGGCCTTTGGCGTCTTGAGCTTTGTAGGTGAAGGTCGCGATCAACGGAGCAGTAACCACCGCCGGCGGGGTATAGACCACCGTCGAAGTGCTGCTCAATGCCACGGAGCCGCCGCCGACCGCTGGGGTCAACGACGAGATGCTCAGTGGCGTGTTGTTGTCCGGGTCGTTGTCGTTGGCCACCAGGTTGAGGGTGACGGGTACACCGGCGGTGGTGGTGCCACTGTCGGCGACAGAGATCGGCGCCTGGTTTTCACCGGTGTCCGGCGCAGTGCCGACCACTACGACTGGCTCGGTATCGCTACCGCCCGACGCCGATTTGATCGTCACGGTGGCTGGCGGCTGGGTCAGGTCGGCGACGGTCAGGCGTTGCAGGGTGCCGGACTTGGTCAACCGTCCGTAGCCTTGGGCAACCATGTCCGGTACCACCACTTCGTCAGACGAGGTGGCTTCGATCAGCAGGCTGTGGTTGCTCCAGCTGTAGCGAGCGGTCTGCACTTTCACCACGTCGGTGACTTTGCTCGAAACCGCCGTCGGCCGGGTGGTGCTCGTCGGGTCGGTCGCGGTGACCACCACCACCGGAGGTACGGTGCTGCCGGTCAGGCGATGGCCGAAGAACTGGCCGGTGTTGTCGCCGAGCATGCCGGTCAGGCAAGGCGTTTGCGGTGGTCCGGCAACCAGGGCCACGGTTTCGCGGAAGCACAGGACCGAATTGTTCGCCGATTTGCCGAACACTTCGACCCGGGTACCAGAAGCGACGCGACGGTAAGTCGCGCGACCGATCTCCACAGCGGTTTGTGCGCGGCTGTCGAGGATCTTGCCGGACACGGTGAAGAGGTTGGTCTGGATGGTCCCGGGCGGGCCAACGATGCGCAGGAAGTTGGTGTTGTTGGGGCTGCCTTTGATCGCCTCGCTGATGTTCGGATCGCCGACGAAGGTTTCGATGGCGCCGGTTTCCGGGTTCACTTCGGTGTAAGGACCGTTGACACTTTGCAGGAACGGTCCGACGTCACCATTGAGCGCGCCGCTGAAGTTGCCCGGTGCGCCGATGCCGATGTCGCGGGTGATGTTGATCGCCCGACGGCCCGGGGTGGTGACGTTGACCGTTTCCACACCGTACGGGTGGGTGATGGTGTAGGTCCCGGCAACAGGCACGTTCACCCGCAGACGAATCCGCGCGAAGCTTGCCTGGTCGCCGTCGATTGGGTCTTCGGCAGAGAATGCCGCTTCGATCCCGGCCACATAGGCGTCCACGCCATACCCACCGACATCGTTGATGCTGGTTTCGGCGAGGAACCAGAAGGCTTCCGGTGGCCAGTTATCCGGGAACACGATCGGCAACGTGTCATCGAAAAACCCGGGTTCCGGATTCAGTATGCACATGTAGGTGGGCGCGCCCGGTGCGGTGGGTGAGCGCGAGCTGGTTGCCTTCGACTGACACAGTTCCAGTTTCAGCAGACTGCTGTCCTGGTACCACATGGGGAATTTCCCCGTGGCGAAGGTGTAAGGGCCGGGGTCGACGGCAGCGAGTTGCGCGAACGCACTGCCAGTTAGCGAGAGAGTCAGCCCGAGCGCGTTGAGCGCGAAGCGTGGCCACTTGTTCATGATGCCTCCTGATGCAGATCTGGGCATGAGAGCGTTCATTGCACGATGACCACTTCTTCGGTGTCGCCGCCGCCATTGGATGACGCCACGTGAACCTTGGCCGGTGGAATCGGCGAGATGCCGGTCGACAGGGATTTCACCGCGCCATCGCCGCTGAGGGCACCGATGGCGACCCCGGTGCCGGTGGTGACGGTGAGGACCGGTGGCGAAGTTTCATCACTGGTCGAAGCCACGACAGTGATCTGTCCGCTGCTCAGGCTGTACTCGGCTCGTGAGATCACTACCAGGTCGGTCAGCGGCATGGACAAGGAGGTGGGTGTGCTGGTCGCGATGGCCAGATGGTTGTCAGCCGTCACCACCAGGTTGTTCGGCAACGACGGGTTGGTGGCGGACTGTGCGTACCAGTGGCCGGCGGTGTTGGCCTCGGTCAGGTTCAGCACTGGGCTGTTGCTGTCCAGCGTCACGATGGCCGGTGGCGGTGGCGCCATCACGAAAACGTCTTGTTGCGCCACCGGTGCGCTGGCACCGGCCTTGCGCGAGTACGTGCTGCGTTCGGCGATGATCGGAGTTGGGCGGACTACCGTCGACAACTTGCCGGAAATGGCCATTACCGTGGTGCGCAAGTCCAGTCCGTTGGGCCCTTCGATGCGGATGAAGTTGGTGTTGAAAGGGCTGCCGGTGAAGGCTTCTTCCAGGTTTGGATCGCCAACGAACTGCTCGGCTGCACCGGTGACCGGGTTGGTCTCGGTGTAGGGGCCGTTGACGCTGCGCAGGAACGGACCGATGTCGCTTTTGAGTGCGCCATCGTAGGTTTTCGGTGTGCCGATACCGATGTCCCGGGTCATGTTGATCGCGCGGCGGCCCCCGGCGGGCACGTCAAAGATGTCGACGCCGTAGGGGTGGGTGATGGTGTAGACCCCGGCGGTGGGCACGTCGACCCGGATACGGATACGGCCAAAACTGACCTGATCGCCTTCTTTCGGTTCTTCTGCGGCAAAGGCGGCTTCCACGGCGCTGACATAGGTCAGGTCGATGCCACGGGCTGCATCGACGATGGAGCCGTCGCCAGTAAACCAGAACGCTTCATCGGGAAAGTTGGTCGGGAAAACGATGGGCTGTGTATCGTCGAAAACCCCAGGAACGGCGCCCAGAAGGCACATGTAGGACGGCGTGCCGGGGACGCCTGGAACCCTTGAACTGACAGCTTTTGTCAGACACAGATCAAGGGTTCGACCATGGGTGTCCTGATACCAAGAGGCGAAGCCACCTGTGGCTGGTACGTAGGGGCCGGGATCTACAGCAAACAGCGCAGCCTGGGCAGCGCCTTGGGCCAGAGCGCTCACGATCAGGGCGATCGTGGTTTTGGACAGTAAAGGGTGCATGAGTATTCCCTCTATCAGAGTACCTGCCCCTTGGATATGGGTCAGTTGACAGGGCTTCGGCAACTCCCATGCCAACCGCAGAAAACGGCCGTGAGAGGCCCGGCGCACAGGCGTTTGCCCGGCGCTGGGGAAGGGTTTCCCCGGATATGGGAAAGGGGCTCTTTCCCCAGGATTGGGGGTAGATGGGGGCAATGGGGCAGGGTGGGGGAAAGAAGCCCACCGTCAGGCAAACTGCCAGCAGTGGGCTATAAACCTTGTAGGGGATTTCCGGGAACAACATCCATGACCACGCTTGCAAAGACACTGGCCACCGACAAGGCTGACATTCGCTTGAGCACGCGCAAACAGCCGTTCAACCTGCTGCGCTGGTTTTCGCTGATCAGCATGGCGGTGATCGGCACCGTGGCGGTGGCGTTGGGTTCGGTGTCGACCAAATTCGTGATTACCGAAAGCGTGCAGCGCGATGCGCTGTTGACGTCGCAGTTCATCCAGGCGATCGCCTCCGCCGAGGTGCGCCACGTGTCGATTCCCAACGTGCGGACCATGGGCGAGCTGCTCGACCCGCGCAAGGACCGCGACTTTCCCGAGGTCGATCCGCTGGCCCGCGCCAACGCCCGGGGCGAATTCCTCGATCACATCGAACACTTGCCGGACGTGATCCTCGCCAACATCTATGCCCCCGACCGCATGATCATCTGGTCGACCAATCCGGCCCTGATGGGCACCACGATTCATGTCGATGAAGACCTGGACCAGGCCTTCGCTTCGAAGATGCCCGTGTCGGCCAGTTATCACGATGTCGACCATGCGCGCATGGAACAGAAGTTCATCACGCCCCCGGAATACATCTTCATCGAAAACTACATTCCGCTGTTCGATGCCGACGGCAATAACGTCACGGCGATGGTCGAAATCTACAAGGAACCCAAGGACCTGATCAGCCGCATGGAGCGCGGGCTGGTGTTGATCTGGCTGGCCACGGCTCTGGGTGGCGGGCTGATTTACCTGGGGTTGTACTGGATCGTGCGCCGGGCGGCGATCCTGCTGGCGACCCAGCAAAAGCAACTGATCACCAACGAAACCTTTGTCGCCTTGGGCGAGATGTCATCGGCGGTCGCCCACAGCCTGCGCAATCCATTGGCGACCATTCGCTCCAGCGCCGAGCTGGCGCTGGAATTCGACAGCGGCCCGGCGCACAAGAACATCAACGACATCATCGGTCAGGTCGATCGCATGTCGAAGTGGGTACGTGAGTTGCTGCAATCCTTGCGACCGCTCAATGACGACGCCGAACCGGTCAACCTGGTAGCGTCGTTGCACGACAGCCTCATGGCGTTCGAACAGCAGATTGCCAAGGGTCGGGTCAACGTAGTGTTCGAGCCCAAAGAGACACCGATGGTGTTGAGCCAGCAGGTGCAGCTCACGCAGATCCTCAACAGCTTGCTGGCCAATGCGCTGGAAGCGATGGACGAAGGCGGCACGCTGGCCATTACCCTGGAGCCGATCGACGCCCGCGGCGTGTGCGTGGTGGTCAGCGACACCGGCAAAGGCATGACCGAAGAACAACGCGCCATGGCGTTCCGACCGTTCTTCACCACCAAGCAGGGTGGGCTCGGCGTCGGGTTGGTGCTGGTCAAGCGGATCATGGAGCGCTTTGGCGGCTCGGTGACCCTCGATAGCCGCGAAGGCGAGGGCACCTGTGTCCGTCTGTCGTTCAAGTTGGTTCCCTGACAATGGGGGCGAACTTTCCCCGTTAGCGGGTGTCATTCCCCAGTCGCTTTCCCAAGGCATGGCACATTGATGTTGATAAGCCATTGTTTTGGTGGTTTTTAATGCTTTTGTATAAAATAGTTACAAATTTGGCGAGCTCCTTGCAAAACCCCCATCACCCCCTTCACGCATACGAGGCGGCTGGTGATGGACATAAAAGCGCGATATCCCTTCAAATGGTTTGGTCTGTTGACGCCTCTGAGCGTCGCTTTGACGATGACGCTAAGTACAGGGACGTTGCGCGCCAGCCCGATCGATGATGAACGACAGCCAGAACCTTCCGATCCTTCGGCTTACTACGACGAACCGGCGGACAAGGCCGGCGCCCTGAACGCTATCCTGACCATGCCCGAGGCCAACGAAGACTCCTTCGATCTGCCGGACGGCGTCAAAGGTTCACGCGATACCACGCGGGTAGAAAACAAACTGCCGCCCAGTCAGCAGACCAGTTTCAACTACCCCACCAATGGCAAGCCCAGTCCGTTGTATGGTGCGCTGCCATTCACTCAGCAACTGCTGCTGTTCGAAGAATTCGGGCCGGAAAAACTCGACCCCACCACACCGGCGGCACCCTTGCCGTTTCCACCGGCGGCCATCGGCCCGTTACCGGCGCAAGACCCTGCCAGCGCAGCCCGCAGCGCACCGCCAGGCCCGGCGCTTGATACATTCCTCAAGCAGCCTGGATTGACCCCATTCCCCAGTCAGTTCTCCAACTCGGTGGACCGCAACCCGTGGCAGGCGCAGATCGAGTACTTCCTCAACCGCCACATCGGTTCTTCCGCTGAAGGGCGTCCGCCAGGAAAGGGTTGGTCACATCAGCGCTGGAACGAGTTCTACCCGCAAAACGCCTACAAAACCGTGCAGACCGGTGCACGGATTAACGGCGGCCTGCGTGACGCCCGGCAGATGCACGGCTATGTCATGGGTGAGTTCGGCCCAGGTGGCCTGTATCACAACGTCGCTGGTGTTCCGGCAACGGACGGCACCTCCAAGGGTGTCGACACGCGCTTCCACCCCAACATGCCGGTGCAGAACCACAATTCGGTGTGGACCTTCGACGGCACCCTGCCGCCAAAACTGTTGATGGTGCGATACGGTCAACCGGTGCTGATGCGTCACTACAACGGCTTGCCGATCGATCCGGCGGCGAACATGGGCTTCGGTCTGCATACCATCAGCACCCACGAGCACAACGGGCACGCACCGGCAGAAAGCGATGGTTATGCCAACGCGTTTTTCTTTCCCGGCCAGTACTACGACTATCGCTGGCCGATCCAGTTGGCCGGTTACGACAGCATCAACACCAAGGCTGAAGATCCGCGTGCAGCGTTCCCTTGCTCGCCGGGTGAAACCCTGTGGACCAACGACATGAGCCCCGGTCTCAAGACCTGTGACCACGGCACCATCAAGATCCGTGGCGACTGGCGCGAAACCATGAGCACCCACTGGTTCCACGACCACATGCTCGATTTCACCGCGCAAAACGTCTACAAGGGCAACGCGGCGATGATGAACTACTACAGCGCCCTCGACCGTGGCAACGAGTCGGTGAACGACGGGGTCAACCTGCGTTTCCCCAGCGGCAGCGCCTTGCCGTGGGGTAACCGCGACTACGACGTCAACCTGGTGTTCGCCGACAAGGCCTGGGATGCCAACGGCCAACTGTGGTTCAACCCGTTCAACACCGACGGCTTCCTCGGTGATCAGGTGCTGGTCAACTGGCAGTGGAAACCGGCCCTTGACGTACGCGCCCGCAGCTATCGTTTCCGCATGCTCAACGGTTCGGTGTCGCGCTACTTCAAACTGGCGCTGGTGCGGGAAATCAAGGGCAGCAGTGGCGAGTTCCAGGGGCCGAAAGGTTCGGGCGTGTCCTACGCCAGGGTGCCGTTCCACATGATTGCCAACGACGGAAACATCATGGAACACAGCGTACCGTTCGACGGCACCATGGACCTCGACGCCGATGGCGATAAGCAAAATCACAACGCGATCTTGCCGACCCAGGGCATTGCCGAGCGCTTCGACATCATCGTCAACTTCGCGAAAAACGGCATCAAGCCAGGGGACAAGGTGTTCTTCGTCAACCTGCTCGCCCACGACGACGGCAAAGGCCCGAAAGAGCCGATTTCCCTCGCTGACGTGCTGTCCGAGAAGTACCTGGCGGTGATCAAGCAATCGAGCAAAGGACCGCAATGGGACAAGGGCGACCCGGCGATTGGCAAGGTGTTGCAACTCAACGTCAAGGCCTACACCGGTCAGGACCTGGCCATGGACCCGGCGGCGTATGAACCGGCCAAGCCGGGCAAGGCTGAAGGCCTGGTGATGATCCCGCTGAAGATCCACCGCGACAACGCCGCCGACAAGGCGCTGCTGGCCAACGCCCGTCACCGCACCTTCACCTTCGGCCGTTCCGACGGCACCGATGAAGCACCGTGGACGGTCAAGACCGATGGCGGCTTCGGCTTCCACATGGACCCGCGCCGCCTGAACGCTTCGACCCAATTGGCCAGCGGTCCCACCGATGCCGGGATCGCCGGGTTCGGCACCCTGGAGGTGTGGAACATCAAGGCCGGCGGCAAGGGCTGGAGCCACCCGGTGCATGTGCACTTCGAGGAAGGGATCATCCTCAGCCGTGGCGGCAAGGCACCACCGGAATGGGAAAAATGGGCACGCAAGGACGTGTACCGCATCGGTTCGGAAAACGATGGCCTGGACAGCGTCGAGATGGCGATCAACTTCCGCGAGTTCGCCGGGACTTACATGGAGCACTGTCACAACACCCAGCATGAGGACAACTCGATGCTGCTGCGTTGGGACATTGAGAAGCCCGGGCAATTCCAGTTGATGCCGACACCGCTGCCGAGCTGGGATGGCGTGCGCTACGTGAACTCTGCCGCACTGCCAACCTTCCGTACCGGCGACGGCATGGGTCCACAAGTGACAGTCAAGAAATGAACCGGGAGGGTGTCGACATGAAGCCGCATACACCGCGCACACGTGCCTTGGGCATGCATCTGGTACTGGTGCTGGCGACCTGTTTGCTGGCCAGCCAGCTACTGGTCGCCAACACGGCGCCGCCGACACCCGAACCCACCCCCGCACCGGCATCTACGGCTGCCACGGCATCCGCTTCGCAATCCGCCACCCCGTGGGGTGGCGACTATTTTCCCAACACGCTGCTGACCGACCAGGACGGTCGGCAGGTGCGTTTTTTCGATGACCTGATCAAGGGCAAGGTGGTGGTGATCAACTTCATCTTCACCTCGTGCAGCGACTCTTGTCCGCTGGAAACTGCGCGCCTGCGCCAGGTGCAAAAGTTGCTCGGCGACCGGGTCGGCAAGGACATCTTTTTCTACTCCATCAGCATCGATCCATTGAGCGATACCCCGGCGGTGCTCAAGGCCTATGCGCAACGTTTCCAGGTCGGGCCGGGCTGGCAGTTCCTCACCGGGGAATTCGCCGACGTCACCGAACTGCGGCAGAAGCTCGGTTTGTTCATCGAAGGCGTCGACAACGGTCGCAGCAAAGACCACAACCTGAGCCTGATCGTCGGTAACCAGGAAACCGGACGCTGGATGAAAGCCTCGCCTTTCGAGAACCCGTGGATTCTGGCCGATCAATTGGCAAACACTTTGCATAACTGGAAGCAACCGAGCATCGCGGAAAGTTACGCCAACGCTCCGGAAATTCGTCCGCCGAGTAATGGCGAAGAACTGTTCCGCACCCGATGTGCGTCGTGCCACAGCCTTGGCCCTCTGGACGGGCAGGGCATCGGCCTGCGCAGCATCGGCCCGGACCTGATCGGCGTGACACGCCAGCGTGATCCGGCGTGGCTCAACCGCTGGATTCGCGAACCGGACCGCATGCTTGCCGAGAAAGACCCGATTGCCATGGAGTTGTTCGAACGCTTCGACAAGATCCCCATGCCCAACCTGCGCATGGACGAGCATTCGGCGCAGTCGATCATCGAATTTTTGCAGGCGGAAACCGATCGCCAACATCCGCCGGTAACACCGTTGACCGCCGGCAACGAGGAGCCCGAACACCACCATGCCATCGCAGCTCCCGACCAGCCCCGGGTGCAATAGTGGCGAAATACCTCCATTGCTCAGGCATTGCGATCAATGCCACCTACACTGATTCGAAACACGGCTGAAAAGGCTTGTAAACCCGCAACCAGGACAGTCCCATGCAGACACTGGACGAACAAAAAAAACCTGCGCCGAGTGCACCGGCAGCAGAAGGCAAGGATTGGCGTTCGCCGTTCAATCTGGTGCGCTGGTTCTCCCTGGCGAGCTTCTTCATCATCGCCGCGGTGGCGCTGGGGCTGGGCTACATTTCCACGCGTTTTGTGGTTGAAGAGAGTATCGAGCGCGATTCGATGCTGACCGCGCAGTTTGTTCAGGCCATTGGCGAGGCCGAAATTCGTCATGCCCAGATCACGCCGACCCGGACCATGGGCGAGATGCTCGACCCGCGGGATGAAAACGCTTACCCCGATGTCGATCCAGCGGCCCGTGCTTCTTCGCGCATCGAGTTTCTCGATCATGTGGAGCATCTGCCGGACATTCTGCTGGCAACGGTCTATGCGCTGGATCGCACGGTGGTGTGGTCGACCAACCCGGAACTGATCGGCGTGAAGATTGAAGACGACCAAGAGCTGGACGAATCCTTCGAAATGAAGGAACCGGTGTCCACCAGTTACCACGAAATCGATGAGGAGCGTCCCGAGCAACGTTTGCTGCGTGAACCGCAATACCTGTTCATCGAGAACTACATCCCGATGTTCAACGCCGACAAAAGCAAAGTGATTGCCATGGTCGAAATCTACAAGGAGCCGGCGGATCTGGTGGAGCGCATCCAGCGCGGGTTCAAGTCGATCTGGCTGGCGACGCTGCTCGGTGGCGCGGCGATTTACCTCGGACTGTTCTGGATCGTGCGGCGCGCGGCCATGCTGTTGCAGAGCCAGCAAAAACAACTGGTCGCCAACGAAACCTTCGTCGCGCTCGGGGAAATGTCCTCGGCGGTTGCGCACAGCCTGCGCAATCCGCTGGCGAACATCCGCTCCAGCGCCGAGCTGGCCCAGGAAATCGCCAGCCAGAGCGCGCAGAAAAACATCGGCGACATCATCAGTCAGGTCGACCGCATGTCACGCTGGGTGCGCGAGTTGCTGGTGTCGTTGCGTCCGGTCAATGACGACTACGAAGAGGTCGATCTGGTGCTGGCCATCGACGACACGCTGGGCGCTTTCGAACCGCTGATCAAACGCTCGAACGTCGAGGTGCGGTTCACGCCCAAAAGCGTTCCACCGGTCGTCAGCCAACAGGTGCTGCTCACGCAGATTCTCAATAGCCTGTTTGCCAATGCCCTGGAGGCCATGCCCAAGGGCGGGGTGTTGAGTATCGAGATTGAAACACCGGCGCCGGGGCAGGTATGCATGATCCTCAACGACACCGGCAAAGGCATGACCAAGCAGCAACAGCAGATGGTCTTCAAGCCGTTTTTCACTACCAAACAAGGAGGGTTGGGCGTAGGCCTGGCCCTGGTCAAAAGAATAATGGAGCGTTTCGAAGGTTCGGTCGAACTGACCAGCCAGGAGCAGGAAGGAACCCGCGTGAGTCTGAACTTTAAAGTAGCAACGGGAGGGGAATATGGAGCACAGCATACTGCTGGTCGAGGATGATGAACTCCTCGCCGAGAATATTCAGACTTACCTGGAGCGCAAGGACTTCGAGGTGACTGTCTGCCACTCGGCTGAAGACGCACTGGATCAATTGAAGACGTTCTTGCCTGACGTGGTGCTGACCGACAACTCGTTGCCGGGCATGAGTGGTCACGACCTGATTCAGAAGTTGCGCATCAACGCGCCGGATCTGAAAGTGATCATGATGACCGGCTATGGCAACGTCGAAGACGCCGTCGTGGCGATGAAGGAAGGCGCGTTCCACTACGTGACCAAACCGGTGGCTTTGCCGGAGCTGAAGTTGCTGCTGGACAAGGCGCTGGCCACCGAACGCATGGAGCGCACGCTGTCGTTCTATCAGGAACGCGAAGCGCAGAAATCAGGGGTTCAGGCGCTGATCGGTGATTCCGCGCCGATGGTCTACCTCAAAGGCACCATCGCCCAGTTGCTCGACGCCGAGCGCCGAATGGCCAACTCCGACCTGCCGCCGGTGCTGGTGGAAGGCGAGACCGGCACCGGTAAGGAACTGGTGGCCCGTGCCCTGCATTTCGATGGCCCGCGCAGCAAAGGGCCATTCATTGAATTCAACTGCGCCTCGATCCCCGCCAACCTGGTGGAGTCCGAGTTGTTCGGTCACGAAAAGGGCGCCTTCACCGACGCCAAGGATCGTCGCGTCGGGCTGGTGGAAGCGGCTGACGGCGGTACGCTGTTTCTCGATGAAGTCGGTGAAATGGACCTGATCCTGCAAGCCAAGCTGCTCAAGCTGCTGGAAGACCGGACCATCCGCCGGGTCGGTTCGGTGAAGGAGCGCAAAGTCGATCTGCGGGTGATCAGCGCGACCAACTGCAACCTCGAACAAATGGTCCAGCAGGGCAAGTTCCGCCGCGACCTGTTTTTCCGCCTGCGCATCATCTCGATCAAAGTGCCGCGCCTGTACGCTCGGGGCGAAGACATCCTGCTGCTGGCCCGGCACTTTTTGGCGAGTCATGGCAAGCGCTACGGCAAACCGAACTTGCACTTCAGCGATCAGGCCGAAGAGCTGCTGCTCAACTACACCTGGCCGGGCAATGTGCGTGAATTGCGCAACATGCTCGAGCAGACCGTGCTGCTGGCCCAGAGCGACACCATTGCGGCCCATCAGTTGAATGTGTGCCTGAGCCTGGTGGATGAGCCGGCGATGTTTCAACACGAAATGCCACCCAGCGAACCGCGTCCGGTCTACAACGGCACCGAGTCGATGAACCTGCCTGAAGTCGAGCGCGACATGGTACGCAAGATGCTCGACAAGACCGACTGGAACGTCACCAAGTCCGCACGGCTGCTGGGCCTGAGCCGCGACATGCTGCGTTACCGGATCGAAAAACTGGGCCTGGCGCGTCCGGACAAACGGCAGTGGTAGCGTTGCCTACAAGGCCGGGCTCTGCCCGCTCAGGCACGCCAGCATGCACGTCGGGTCGATGACCTCCTGGTTCACGTAGACGCCGCGCTCCTCATCGTAGGTGCGAATGAACACACGAACGGTGGCATCGGCTACCGTCGGCAACCGCGAGTCGGAAAACACGTGCTCGCTGGAAACCGGGATAAAGGTCTGGGGTGATGTCGAAATGTAGGCCCCCGGTGGCACTGTGCTCAGTGAGGGCGGCGCGGGGTGGGCGAAAGGTTGGTCGGCCCCGTAATAGTGGAATTCAGTGGTCGATTGGTCGGTTTGCATCAGGCTGTCGTCCGCCTGTGCCCAGGTGGCGGTGGTCAGGCAAAGGGCAAGCAACAGCGTTTGTTCGGTCTTCTTCATGGCAGCACCTGCGGCATCGGATTTCGTGCATATCCCCAAGGCCATTAACTATAGCGTTCCTGTGGGCAAGCGTCGGCGGGGTGCGGTTTACAAGATCGCAACAAAAGCCTGATGGGGCTGTTTCAAACCATGATCTAGACTCGGGCCTCAATCAAAGACCCGATACTGGAGCGAGCAATGGAACTGCCGACAAAAGAAAACGCCATCGCCAGCAACCGTGAGGCCTGGAACGACTCCGCCCGCCACCACAAAGACTCTCCTGAATGGCAAGTGCACTGGAACGCGGTGACTCACGCGGATTTTTCCTGCCTGGATGACACCCTGACCGGCGTGCTGACCGAGGTCGGTGTCGACGGCAAGGACGTGGTGCAACTGGGCTGTAACAATGGCCGTGAAAGCCTTTCCCTGTTTGCCTTGGGCGCCAGGCTGGTGGTGGGTGTCGACCAGTCTGCGGCGTTTCTCGAACAGGCGCGGGAACTGGCATCGCGTTCACCTCATGCACCAACGTTCATCGAGGCCGACATTCATCACTTGCCCCGTGAACTGCATGAGCGTTTTGATGTGGCGCTGATCACCATCGGCGTATTGGGCTGGATGCCGGACATCGGCGAATTCTTCCGCCATGTGGCGAAAGCCTTGAAACCGGGCGGTGCGCTGGTGGTGTACGAAACCCACCCGTTCCTGGAAATGTTCGACCCCGAGGCAGCGGAACCTTATGGCTTGGCCAGTTCGTATTTTCGCCGTGAGCCGTTCGTGCAAAACGAACCGATTGTCTACGAAGGCAAAGTCGAACAGCAGGCTGCGCCGTCCTATTGGTTCGCCCACACCCTGGGTGACATTTTCAGTGCTGCCATTGCGGCAGGGCTACAGATCAGCCACTTCAAGGAGTACCCGCATTCCAACCGCGAGGAACTCTATGACCGCTATCAGCAACAGGCGGCGCAGTTGCCGCTGTGTTTTACGTGGGTGGCGGTCAAGCGCTGAAGATAAGGTCACAAGCCGAAGCAATCGCTTCGGCTTGTTTTCCTTGGGTTATGCAACCACCCGATAACACGGCACATAAGCCGCACCACCAGGCAGTTTCATCCGGTGCTGGGCAACGAACGCCTTGAGCAACTGATCCAGCGGCTGCATGACCGCCGCATCGCCACGGATCTGGTACGGACCGTGTTGTTCGATCAGGCGGATGCCCTTGTCCTTGACGTTGCCGGCGACGATGCCGGAGAACGCCCGACGCAGGTTGGCTGCCAGTTCGTGGGCCGGCAGATCGCGGCTCAGTTTCAGGTTGGCCATGTTTTCGTGGGTCGGGTCGAACGGGCGCTGGAAGCCTTCGTCGATTTTCAGCAGCCAGTTGAAGTGGAACGCATCGTTGCGTTCGCGGCGGAACTGCTTCACCGCTTTGAGACCCGCGGTCATCTGCCGGGCAACTTCGGCCGGATCGTCGATGATGATCTGGTAATGCTGCTTGGCGGCTTCACCCAGCGTGGCGCCGACGAACGCGTCCAGTTGCTCCAGGTACGGCGCGGCATGTTTCGGCCCGGTGAGGATGACCGGGAAGGGCAGGCCTTCGTTGTCCGGGTGCATCAGGATGCCGAGCAGGTACAGGAACTCTTCGGCCGTACCGGCGCCGCCCGGGAAGATGATGATGCCGTGGCCAACGCGGACGAAGGCTTCCAGGCGTTTCTCGATGTCCGGCAGGATCACCAGTTCGTTGACGATCGGGTTCGGCGCTTCGGCGGCAATGATTCCGGGCTCGGTCAGGCCGAGGTAACGGCCGCCGTGGATGCGCTGCTTGGCGTGGGCGATCGTGGCGCCTTTCATCGGGCCTTTCATCACGCCGGGGCCGCAACCGGTGCACACGTCCAGGCTGCGCAGGCCCAGTTCGTGGCCGACTTTCTTGGTGTATTTGTATTCTTCGGTGTTGATCGAGTGGCCGCCCCAGCACACCACGATTTTCGGCTCGACACCGGGGCGCAGGGTGCGGGCGTTGCGCAGCAGGTGGAAGACGTAGTCGCTGATGCCTTGGGAGGTGCTGAGGTCGATGCGTTGGCTGTCGAGTTCGTTTTCGGTGTAGACGATGTCGCGCAGGGCGCTGAACAGCATTTCACGGGTGCTGGCGATCATTTCGCCGTCGACGAAGGCGTCGGCCGGGGCGTTCAGCAGTTCCAGGCGTACGCCGCGGTCTTGTTGGTGAATGCGGATTTCGAAGTCCTTGTAGGCTTCGAGGATGGTCTTGGCGTTATCGACGTGGGCGCCGGTGTTGAGGATGGCCAGGGCGCATTGGCGGAAGATGTCGTAGGTGCTGCCGGATCCGGCTTCGCTCAGTTGTTGGACTTCCCGTTGGGAGAGTGTTTCCAGGCTGCCTTTCGGGCTGACCGAAGCGTTGATTACTTGTCGTTGGGTCATTCAATGATCCTTAAAACGATGACATTCGCGCAGGAACAACGAATGACATCCGAATAGTGTGTATCCATGAAAGAAGATGGCACGAACTGCGCGGTCTCGCCATGTCCCCGATTGACGATGAAAAGATGAAAAGGAGCCCCAGCATAGCTAAATCCCTCGCGGAGGCGATAATGGCCCGCTGTCTTTTTGCCTCTGACTCAAGGAAACCCGACGTAATGTTCGAAATCCAGCCGATGAACGCCGAGACCTACCGGCAACAGACGCGGCGCAGCACGCTGATCATTGCCCTGACTTTCGTGGCGTTGGCGATGGCGCTGTCCACGGCGGCGGTGGCGTTGTTCGGCGAACCCGGCGGGGACAATCTGCGCTTCAACATCGGCGGCGTGTTTGCCGCGGTGCTGCTGATGGCGGCGCTGATGCGCAAGGTGTTCTGGACCCAGGAATGGATGGCGCCAGCGGTCTATAGTTGGCAACTCAAGCGTAGCCTGATGAGCGTGACCAACGTCATGCACCACGTCACGGCTGCCGTGGACGCGGGCGATCCGACCGCGATGAAGTTGTTGCGCTTCTATCATCTGGGGTTGAACCAGATGCATCAATTGGACGGCAACTCCAGCGACCATGGGCAATTACGCCGGGAAATGCAGGAGCACGAGGCGACGATGCAAGCGTTGGGGCTTGATCCCGAGCAGACGCGACTGGACCCGGCGTGGCTGGAGGCGGTGAAGCGCACATCAGGCTAATCCCGATGGCGTGGCCGTCATGCGGCAGGCATAGTGAGTAAAAAACGAGCAGGAAGCCTCGTTTTTCACAACAATCAGGGAGCGAGTGTCATGGGGCATCCGTCCATTTACGACCGTATCGAAAAAGACCGGCCCGGTGTCGCCCGGCTCAAGGTCCGCTCGGCAGTGACGCTGCTGGTTGCCGTGTGCCTGTCGATGGCGGTGATCGTCATCTGGGAAGCCTGGAGTTCGCGCCAGTACCACCTGCATGACAAGGAAGTGGCGATGTCCAACCTTGCGCAGACCCTCGCCTCGCAAGCGCAGGCGTCGATCAAGCAGGCGGATACGCTGCTGTTTGCCTTGGTCGATCGCCTGGAAAACGAAGGCGTCGACCAGACCCGGCTCAACCGTTTGCAGCGCTTGCTCAGTGCCCAGCGCAGTGAACTGAGCCAGGTTCATGGCTTGTTCGTTTATGACGAAACCGGGCAGTGGATCGCCAACTCCAATGGCGCCGAAGTCGGTGTCGCCAATAATTCCGACCGCGAATATTTTATTTTCCACCGCGATCACCCTGATCGCGGGCCGCACATCGGGCCGTCGATCAAGAGCCGCTCCAGCGGCGAATGGATCATGACCGTGTCACGGCGGATCAATCATGCCGATGGCAGTTTTGCCGGCGTGGCGCTGGCGACGATCTATCTCAGTCATTTCCTGCAGCTCTACGACAGCATCGACATGGGCAATAACGGGGTGATCAACCTGATCGCCGACAACGCCAGCATCGTCGTGCGTCGGCCGTTCAATGAGGCGGACATCGGCTCCAGTCTGGCCAAGAGCCCGCTGTTCACGCAGTTGCTGCCCAAGGACAGCGCGGGTACGGCGATGCTCAAATCGACCATAGACGGTGTCGAGCGGGTGGTGGGATATCGCCGGGTCGAGGGCTATCCGCTGATTGTGTTTGCCGCGTTGAACAAGGACGAAGTGCTGACCGGCTGGCGCAAGCAATCGTTGCTCAGTGCGGCCATCGTTTCGTTGTTGCTGGGTTTTCTGGGCGTGCTCGGCTATCGCCTGATCAAGTTGATGCAGCAGCAGAACCGCATCCAGGTCGAGTTGCTCGGATACCAGGAAAAACTCCTCGGACTCAATCGCAACCTGGAGTTGCTGGCGCTGGAAGATGCGCTGACCGGATTGGCCAACCGCCGCCAGTTCGACCTGTTCATTCAAGCCGAAACGGGGCGCGCGCGGCGCAACTTGACCGGTCTCTCGCTGCTGATGATCGATGTCGATCATTTTAAGGCGTTCAACGATCGCTATGGACACCTGGCCGGTGACGAGTGTTTGCGCGCGATCGCGGCTATCGTCACCGAACATATCAAGCGCCCCGGCGACCTGGCCGCGCGTTTTGGTGGCGAGGAGTTTGCCGTGGTGCTGCCCGGCACCGACTACGTGGGGGCGTTTCTGGTGGCGGAAAAAATCCGTCGTGCGGTGCAGTCGGCGAACCTGCAGCACAGTGAAAGTCCCGTAGGTGTGGTTACAGTCAGCGTCGGCGTGTGCGGCTACGATCCGGCGTCACAAACCCGCACCGAGGACCTGATCGGTGCCGCCGACAAGGCGCTGTACGTGGCCAAGGCCAGCGGGCGGAACATGAGCGTGATTGCCAACTGACCTTCGCCTGTTACACAAACAGGTCGATGCCCTGCACCAGTTGCCTGGCGAGGTGTGACTGCTTGAGTTTCTCCAGCCACCAGTTCAGGGCGCGACCGTCGTGATCGCCGCGCCAGCCGGCATACAGAATGTTTGGCTCGCGCGGGTCGGCCATCTGCTTTTCCACCAGTGTCCCGTTGTCCAGCAACGAACTGACCCGATGCCTGGGCAACCAGCCCACGCCCAACCCGGCGCACTGCGCGAGGATTTTTGCGCGCATGGTCGCCACCGCCAGCACCGGTTGCCCGCCAGAAACACCGTAGGTTCGACCCTCGGTGGTTCTCGACGAGTCGGCCACGACAATCGCCCGGTGTTGCGTCACCGTCGCCCTGGAAATCGGCTCCTTGGCCTTGGCCAGTGCATGCTTTGGCGAAACGGCGAACACCCATTCCATTTCCCCCAACTGCATCCAGCGCAACGACGGAATTGCCGGTGGTTCGTTGGTGGCACCAATGACCAAATCGGCGCGGCCTTCACGCAGGGCTTCCCAGACTCCTTTGAGCACTTCCTGGGTGACCCGCAGCGGTACGCCGGAACCCAGCGCATCGAACTCGCGGATCACCGGGATCAGGTTTTCGAACTCCAGCAATTCGTCGGTGACGATCCACAACCGGCTCTCCCAGCCATTGGCCACTTGCTGCACCCGTTGCGTCAGGCGCGAGACATCCTCCATCAACCGCGACGCTTCGTTGACCAGCAACTCACCGGCCGGGGTCAGTTGCAAGCGATAGCGACGACGGTCGAACAGCAAGGCATCGAAACGCTCTTCCAGTTGCCGCGCGGCATAGGACACCGTGGACGGTGCCTTGCCCAATTTGACGGCGGCCCGCGACAGGCTGCCGGTTTCGCGGATGGCCTCCAGCAATGCCAGGTCTTCAATCGACAGCATGGTTTCAGCCTTTGGTTAAAGTCAGGACTTTTGTTTGATCACTCGAAGATAGACCACCCCATTGACCAGCAACACCAAACCGGCCAGCCACAATTGAATCGCCGGAGTCAGTCCGGCCGGGTAAATCACCGGCCACACATAATGTTCGATGAAGCCGCCGCCATAACCGCTTTGTCCGGCGGCGTGGCGCATCAGGTTTTCCCAGTGCGTCAGCGGGCAGGGCAGGTGGAAAAACTCCACCGCCACACCCCACGCAGCAGCGGGCAAGTGCCACCAGATCAGGCGGCGCCATTTGAGCACCAGCAACCCACCGAACAACACGAACAGGATGAACGTCAGGTGAAACAGCACCAGCCCATCGGCGGCGATTCGGTAGAGCATGGCGGCTCCCGCAGGCGTCAGGCGAATCGCTCCATGGTACTCGGGCCAATGGCCGACGCTCTATCGATTGTTCAGTGCGCCGAGTACATCTTTCAAGCGATTCACCATGGCTTCGCTACTGCGTTGCATCGGCGCGCGCAGTTCATCGTCGATCAAGCCTTCAAGGGCCAGTGCGGTTTTGACCGGGGCGGGATTGGGTTCGATGAACAGGCTTTGAATCAGCGGCAGCAGCTCGAAGAATGTGCTGCGGGCGGCGGCCAATTGATTGTCGCGAACCTGTTGGTACAGCGCGACAAAGCGCTCGGGATGTACATGGGCCGACGCGGCAATTGCGCCTTTGGCGCCAAGACACAAGGCGCTGAAAATCTGATTGTCTTCACCGCACAGCACGTCGACTTTTCCAGAGGCCAGCAACGCGAGAGTGTTGCTCAGATTGCCGCCGCAATCCTTGATCGCGACGATCCGCTCGTGGCTGACGATGTTGAGCAAGGTCGCCTGTTCGAAGGCCACGCCGGTGCGGTAGGGAATGTCGTAGAGAATCAGCGGCACGCTTGAAGCGTCGGCAACGGTCTGGAAAAACGCCTCAAGTCCGGCCTGGGAGGGGCGGATGTAATACGGCGCCGGCACCAGCAAACCTGCCACCGGACGCTTGAGGATTTCGCTCTGGAATTGCAGCAATTCAGTCAGGTTGTTGCCGGCCAGGCCCATCACCACGCGGTGCGCGGGGACTTGCTCCAGCACCGCATCGAGCACCGCCAGTTGCTCATGCTTGCCCATCGCGGCGGGTTCGCCGGTGGTGCCACAGACAATCAGGCCGTCGACGCCTTTTTCCAGCAAGTGGCTGACCAGACTCTGCAGGCCGACGAAATCGATGGCGCCGTTGTGGAACGGCGTGACGAGCGGAACCCAGATACCTTGAAACGATGACATGCACTTTCTCCTGATGGTTGACCGATTTCGTCACCGTCAGGAGCGTAGAAGGAAGTAAGCAAGGGGAGGGTGGTCCGTCGCGCTCAATGTCCTGTCAGCTCATCTGACGGGACAGCGCGCCCCGGTCACATGAGCGACTGTTTCTTCGATTTGAGGGTGCGCGCAACGCAACCTTGCGCCTTGGCAATCAAGCCAATGACGGAAGAGTTGTGATTGAAGGTTGCGGACATCTTTGCTTACACCCTGAATGAGGCGCCCAGTTTTAAAAGGCTGGGCGGTGTTTGTCAATCACGAAAATCGGCGAACTCCGCGCGCATCCGTCCGTTGTGTTTGGCTTTGTAGAGCAATTGGTCGACCTGTTCGACGAACTCCAGCGCCGTGGCGTGCTGCGAGGCGTGGGTGGTGCCGACGCCGAGGCTCACGCTGAGCACGGACGAAACGGCGGAAAACTCATGGGCGATCTGTTGCTGGCGAATCAGGTGCAGGCATTTGTGCGCCACCAATCTGGCGGACTCGGCATCGGTCTCCGGCAGCAGCCAGACGAACTCTTCGCCGCCGATCCGCGCAATGAAATCCCGTGGCCGGTTAGCCGCCAGCGATAAGGTGCGCGCTACGTGGCGCAGGCATTCATCGCCCTTGATGTGGCCGTAGTGGTCGTTGTACTGCTTGAAATAATCGATATCCAGAACCAGCACCGACAGCGGCGATCCCGTGCGCTGGGCGGTGGCCCATTCCCGCTCCAGCACGGTGTCGAACATGCGCCGGTTGGCGATGCCGGTCAGGCCGTCCTGGTAGGAATATTCTTCGAGTTGCTTTTGCAGGCGAATCAGGTGTTCTTCGGTTTTCTTGCGTTCGCTGATGTCGAACATGAAACCCACCAGCGCCTCGACCTCGCCGCCCTTGCGCACCACGTGCACCACATCGCGGATCCACACGTATTCACCGCTGTGGGTCAGCGCGCGGTAGTCCGCTTCATGGTCGACCCCGGCCCGGGATTGCGAGACGCAGAACTCCACCACGTAATCGCGATCGTCCGGGTGCATGCGCTCGACCCAGTCATTAACGCCAACCCAACTGTCCTGTTTCCAGCCCAACAGACTTTCGATCTGCGGCCCGATGTAACTGAACGTCATGGTTTTCCAGTCGATTCGCCATGGAATCGCCTTGGTCGATTCAAGCAGGGTTTTGTAGACGTCGCTGTCGGTTTCGAGTGGATTCATGAAGGGCCTGCACCTTGAAGGAAAAATGCAGCGCCATCATGTTGCTACTACTTTGGCGGCGCAAGCGGGCAGCCGATGAATGGCACGGGGGCGCGGTATTGAGCAAGATTGTTCAAGCCATTGGCCGCGACTGCTGGCACAGTCTGGGGTCTTTCCCCTGGTTGTAGAGCGATATGTCCAACTCACACTTGCCGCGCAGTGCGTTCCTTCGCGGCGCCGCAGCGATCATGCCGCTGTCCCTGGCAACCGCGCCTTGGGGCTTGCTGGCCGGGTCCATGGCCATCGAAGCCAATCTCACGCCCCTGCAAGGCCAGGGTTTGTCGAGCATCGTGTTCGCCGGAGCCGCGCAACTGGTGGCTATCGGCATGCTCAAGGGAGGCGCCGGGATCTTTTCGATCCTGCTGACCACGTTGTTGCTCACCTCCCAGCATTTGCTTTACGGGATGAGCCTGCGTTCGGTGATTTCGCCGTTGCCGGGGCGCTGGCGCGTAGGGTTGGGTTTTTTGCTCACCGATGAGTTGTTCGCCCTGACCAGCCAGCACGACAAACAACAATTCGACCGCTGGTTCGCGTTGGGTGTCGGCCTGACGTTCTACATCGCCTGGAACCTCTTCACCCTGGCCGGCATTGTGCTCGGCAGCAGCATTCCCGGCCTGGAACACCTGGGTCTGGATTTTTCCATCGCCGCCACCTTCATCGCCCTGATCACCCCGGTGGTGCGCAATGTGCCGGCCGTGGTCTGCGTCGCGGTTTCGTTGTTCTGCTCGGTGCTGTTCAGCTACTGGCAATGGGGCTCGGCGCTGGTGCTGTCGGGATTGGCGGGGATGACCGCCGGGTTTATCTGCAACAAGTTCCAGGGAGCGCGCACATGATGGTCTGGGCAGTGATTTTCGGCATGGGCGTGTTGGTGTTTCTCAATCGCTACGTTTTTCTCGAACCGCGGCTGCCGGTACGCTTGAGCAGTAACGCCCGGCAGTTCCTCGGCTTCGCCGTGCCGGGCATGTTGACCGCGATCTGCGGGCCGATCGTGTTCATGCCCGAGAAACAACTGAACCTGCAATGGGACAACCCGTACCTGATCAGTTCGCTGGTGGCCGTCGGCCTGGTGCTCTACACCCGCAACACCTTGCTCAGCATGCTGTTGAGCATGGGGTTTTTCTTTTTGCTGCGCTGGTGGCTGTAAGCCGGGCAGACCAATCTGTTCTACGCTTGAAGTTGATGACCGATCCCTTCAGGAAGAGAGGCGAACATGGCAAATGACCCCAAGCGTCCGGACCCGGATGAAGACATGGATGAACCGACGGAAGAAGAGATTGAGCAGCAGAGAAAAGCGGAGAAGACCTGGAAACATGACGACAGCCGCGAGCTGTCGGATCGTGATATCGAAATCCCGTTGAAGCCTTGATCAAGGCATGCCCCCTGTAGGAGCTGCCGAAGGCTGCGATCTTTCTATCTTTGAAAGTCAAAAG
>NZ_JBSVXD010000082.1:0-25622 GCF_054070755.1 Pseudomonas sp. SDO5591_S426
TACAGGGGAACGCATTCCAATGTAGGAGCTGCCGAAGGCTGCGATCTTTTAATCAGAGAGGCAAAGATAGTCAGCCAACCGAACCAACATCGCATCACAACCACTCAACTGCTCCAACGAAACAAACTCGTCAGGCTTGTGCCCCTGATCCATGCTGCCCGGCCCACACACCACCGTGGGAATGCCAGCCTGATCAAACAACCCGCCCTCGGTGCCAAACGCCACCGTTCCAAACTCTGAAGAATTGCTCAACAGCGCCAGCAGCCGCGCCGCTTCACTCTCCGGCGGTGTCGCCAATCCAGGATAAGCGCTCAGCGGCCGCAGACGAATATCAGTGTCCGCCTGCACCGCACGCATCTTGGGCAACAGGTTTTCCTGAGCAAAGACCTGCAACTGATCCGCCACGTCCTGTGCATCGAAGTCCGGCAGCGCCCTGACCTCGAAATCGAACTCACATTCGGCCGGAACAATATTCAACGCCCGGCCACCCTTGATCACACCCGTTTGCACCGTTGAAAACGGCGGATCAAAACGCGAGTCGTGGTGATCAGGATGCGCCAACTGCTCACCGATCACGCCGAGCCGGCCAATCAGCTGTGCCGCATACTCAATCGCGTTCACCCCATAAGGCGCATACGCCGAATGGCACGCCGCACCGCGCACTTCGCAGCGCATCGCGAGTTTGCCTTTGTGGCCGAGCACAGGCTTGAGTTCTGTCGGTTCGCCGATCAGGCACAGCCGAGGCTTGAATGGCCGCTTCTCCAGCTCGGCCAACATCGGCCTGACACCCAGGCAGCCGATTTCTTCATCGTAGGAAAAGGCCAGGTGCACCGGGGTCAAAAGCGGACGTTGCACGAAAGTCGGCACCGCCGCGAGTACCGAGGCGATGAAGCCTTTCATGTCCGCAGTGCCACGGCCGTACAGGCGTCCATCCTTTTCCGTCATCTGGAACGGCTCGACCGTCCACGCCTGCCCATCTACCGGCACCACATCGGTGTGCCCAGAGAGCACCACGCCACCAGATTTGAGCGGGCCGATGGTCGCAAACAAGTTCGCCTTGGTCCCTTCTTCGTTGAAGAACAGCTCACTCTGAACGCCATGCCCGGCCAGATACGCCTCGATGAAGCGAATGAGTTCGAGGTTGGAATCGCGGCTGACAGTCGCGAAGCCAATCAGGCGTTCCAGCAGCTTGCGACTGGACGACTCACTCATCCCCCGGCACTCCGTAACTCGGCGCCGTCGTCGGGTTGAGCGCGCGCGTCAGGTAGTCCTGCATTTGCGGTCGATAGGCTTGCCAAAGACTATCCAGCTGCCCGATGGGATCTTCCTCGGCCCAGTCGACCCGCAAGTCGATGATCGGCCACGTGTGATCACCCACCACTTTCAGCGCGGCG
Source organism: Pseudomonas sp. SDO5591_S426 (assembly GCF_054070755.1). Classification (NCBI taxonomy): domain Bacteria; kingdom Pseudomonadati; phylum Pseudomonadota; class Gammaproteobacteria; order Pseudomonadales; family Pseudomonadaceae; genus Pseudomonas; species Pseudomonas sp. SDO5591_S426. The sequence goes on from NZ_JBSVXD010000082.1 coordinate 1,395, forward strand.
GAATGCACCGGCCCCGCTTCGCCACCGGCCGCCATCGCCGCGTGCATGGCCGCCAACAAGCGGTCCGCCAACTGACCCGGTTCGGCTTCGAACGCCGCGACCATCGCTTCGATGACCCGCACATCGCTGAGCAAATTACCCGCCGCGACGCACTGCTCGCCCTTCACCGCGTTATGCACGCCCAACGACTCTTTGCCGCTGAACAGCGCAATCCGGCCTGACGCATCGATCACCGTGACCTGTCGGTACTGGCTCCAGCCGTTGGAAGTGAGCGCTTTATCCAACGCCGCGTCAGGCTCCAGGTGCTGATGCTCAAGCAGGTCCAGAATCTGCGGCCCTAACGCCGGCAGCGTAATGTTCTGCGTAGAAACCGCACCCACCCCCGCCCGCGCCCAAGGGCAACGCGCACCGACCGCAATGCTTGAAGAACTGATGGCAATACCGAGCTGCCCGGTTTCAGGGCAGCGTCCGATAATCGAGAACGTCATGACTCACTCCTTAAAATTCCAATGCACGCGCAACTGCATTCTGTGCATGCACTGGAAAGGGAGAAAGCAGGTTTTTTGTGGCTTTGGGGAAGGAAAAAACTGGGCTGGGCCTGACGTGCTACTCAGGTGGATCAATCTGATCCAGCACGCGATTGGCCGTGATCTCCGCCAGCATCACGCTGTTGGAAATACCGAGCAGGGCATTGCGGGATTCGCCGTCCAGGTGATCGACCAATTGATGGACCATGACGTCGACCGAGGCCAGCGTCTCGACCAGATACACCACGAGGGTTTCGGTCGTGACCTCCGGGTCGACGGTAAATAGGGTGCTGGCGGTGCGCGGCGTGGCTTTTATATCGGCGGTTGAGGGGAAGTGAAAGTCGAGGGCGCGTTCGGCGGCCTCGTTGAGCTTTTTGGAATCGGGTTCGTATGGGGATGCCGGATCGGTTTCCGGCGGGTTCGGCGTAGGTTTGAACATGGGCAGTTAACCTCTAGTGAGGCCGTGACCATCTCGCGACTAAACGAAAGGGAGGCGGCTGTGCGCAAGTTAGTCGACCGGTAAGCCACCCAAACCCGGCGCGCCCGAGGGCGCCATGCGCACAGCCACCATCAAGTGCAGGCGAATGCCTGACTGGATGACACTTATGCAACCGTTGGATGGATAGCCGGGCGACTAAACCCGATCACTGGGAATCAGTGACGCGAACCAAGTTACCGATGGCCTCCAAAGCGCACAAGCCGGCGGATTCTGGCGTACCTGTAGGCAACGGCGCAAGGTCTTGTAGCTTGCAGGAAGTATCCTTAAACGCCTTTAAACACGGGCCTTCCACCGGTAAAAACTGTAGGAGCGAGCCTGCTCGCGAAAGGCTCAAAGACGCCGCCGCGTATCTGGTTTTACGCGTTATCGTTTACGACCATCGTCGGAACGCCGCCCGGAGCAGGCTCGCTCCTACAGGGGACGCGGTTTATTTGCGCGGTTTGATGCGTGCCGTGGCTTCGGCCACCAACGGGTCATCCGGCCAATAGTGTTTCGGATACCGCCCCTTCAAATCCTTCTTCACTTCAGCGTAAGTACTACGCCAGAAGTTCGCCAAATCCTGAGTCACTTGCACCGGGCGCCGCGCCGGGGACAGTAAGTGCAACTTGACCACTTGCCGGCCACCGGCGATGCGCGGGGTTTCGGCGAGGCCGAACAATTCCTGCAAACGCACCGCGAGGATCGGTGGCTGCTCGCTGTAATCCAGACGAATCGAAGAGCCCGACGGCACGCTCAAATGATGCGGCGCCAACTCGTCGAGCCGTTGCGGCAGTGGCCACGGCAGCAGGTTGTGGACGATGCTCGACAGGTCGAGATTGGCGAAGTGGCTGAGCCGCGAGACCTTGCCCAGATACGGCATCAACCAGTGTTCAAGGCTTTTGAGCAGCGCAGCGTCGCTGACGTCCGGCCATTCGCTTTCGCCCTTGCCGGCCATATCCAGCTGACGCAGCAACGCCACCCGCGCCTGCCACTGACGCAGCTCCGGCGTCCACGGCAACAGCTCCAGACCTTTGCGCCGCACCAGGTTTACCAACGCCTGACTGCGAGCGCTTTCGTCGAGGCCGGTCAGTGGTTCGCGGCTGAGGATCAGCTCGCCGACCTTGCGCTGACGCTCGGCGCGCAGCACGCCTTCGCGCTCATCCCAATCCAGTTGATCGACGCAGCGCACCTGTTCGGCCAGCACCGAATCGAACAGCGCTGGATCGAAATCCGCCGCCAGATAAATCCGTTCTTCGCGCTGCCCCTGACGACTGCCGAGATCGGCGATCACCAGCCACGACTGCTTCATCAAACTGTCCGCTTCGGCGAACAACGCGGCGCGACCGTTGGCCAAGCGATACTCGGCGCCACCGGCACGACGCTGTTGGGCGACTCGGTCGGGATAGGCCAGCGCCAGCAACGCGCCGAGCCAGCGCGGATGATCAGGATCGCTGACCGGTTCCGACGCCTTGCCACGCAAATAACCGCGATACTGCCGCGCCAGTTGCCGGGCTCGCTGCACTCCGCCCTGCGCGCTGCGCGCGGCCCGTTCTTCGCCAGACAACAACACCAGCCGACTGTGCAGATCCGCGCCAGCGCCGCGCAAAATATCGCGTTCGCCGAGCAACGCCGCGACATCGCAAGCCATGTCCGCCAACCCCAGCGCCTGGCCGCGCAACAACAAATGGCCGATGCGTGGATGCGCCGGCAATTCGGCCATGGCCAGACCGTGGCGGGTCAACGCCTCGCCTTCCAGCGCGCCCAAGCGTTCGAGCAAATCCTGCGCCTGTGCATACGCGGCGGCGGGCGGCACGTCGAGCCACACCAACTGCCCGGGCGTTACGCCCCAACGTCCGAGTTGCAAGGCCAGCCCAGCGAGATCCGCCGAGAGAATTTCCGCACTGCCGTACGCCGCCAATTGTTCATGCTGATCCTGCGACCACAAGCGATAACACACGCCCGGTTCCAGTCGCCCGGCCCGGCCCGCTCGCTGCGTGGCGCTGGCTTTGGAAATACGCTGCGTGTCGAGGCGGGTCATGCCGCTGCCGGGGTCGAAACGCGGCACCCGCGCCAGCCCGGCATCGATCACCACGCGTACGCCGTCGATGGTCAAACTGGTCTCGGCAATGTTGGTGGCCAGCACCACTTTACGTTTGCCCGCTGGCGCCGGATCGATCGCCGCACGCTGCGCAGCGAGGTCCAGTTCACCGTGCAACGGGCAGAGCAAAACCTGCGAGTTGTCGCCCAACGCATCGGCCAGTTGTTGATGCACACGACGGATTTCTGCCTGCCCCGGCAGGAACACCAGCACGCTGCCGGTTTCGTCGTTCAGGGCTTCAAGGATGGTTTGCACCAAGCGTGGCTCGATGAATTCACCGGACTGAAACGGCCGACCCCAGCGCGTCGCCACCGGGTACATGCGGCCTTCGCTGCGCAAAATCGGCGCATCGTCCAGCAGCCCAGCCAAGCGTTCGCCTTCTAGAGTGGCCGACATCAGCAGGATTTTCAGCGGCTGATCGTCACGAAACAGCTCCCGGCCATTGAGGCTCAGGGCCAGCGCCAGATCAGCGTCAAGACTGCGCTCATGGAACTCATCGAAGATCAGCAAACCCACGCCTTCCAGCGCCGGGTCATCCTGCAAGCGCCGGGTGAGAATGCCTTCGGTGACCACTTCGATACGGGTGTTGGGGCCAACCTTGCTGTCGAGCCGAATGCGATAACCCACGGTTTCGCCAACCTTCTCGCCCAACTCACTGGCCAACCGCTCCGCCGCCGCCCGCGCCGCCAAGCGCCGCGGTTCGAGCATCAGAATGGTCTGCCCGGCCAGCCACGGTTCATTGAGCAAGGCCAACGGCACGCGGGTGGTTTTACCGGCACCGGGCGGCGCTTCGAGCACGGCTTCGTGGCGCGTAGCGAGGGCTTCACGCAGGGCGGGTAAAACTTCATCGATCGGCAAAGAAATCATGCTGGCTCCAAAACAGAGGGCCGAGTATAACGGCGAACTGCCGGGCGTTCGTCAGGGTCTTAATTCATACCGACGACGTTTCGTTTCCAGATGATCCAGGAGATTTCATATGCGTATTCCCTTTCGCCTGATTGGCGGTGTTCTGGTTGCAACCTTGCTGACTCAAGTGACCGCGTGCGGCTCGATTTTCTATCCGGACCGTCGTGGCCAGATCGACGGCAAGATCGACCCGGCGATTGCCGTGCTCGATGCCGTGGGCCTGCTGTTCTACATCGTTCCCGGCCTGATTGCGTTTGCCGTGGACTTCGCCACGGGTGCGATTTATTTCGCACCGGGCGAGACAGCCCAGGTCGCCCCGGAAAAACTGCAGGAAGCCATCGGTGCCGACGGCAAGGTCGATAACCTCAAGTTGCAGACTATTCTGGAACGTGAAACCGGCCGCAGCCTGCCGCTGGACGATCCACGTTTGATCCAGCACAAAGGCAGCACTCAGCAACTGGCCCTGCTTGGCCTGCAACCCGCCGCGTAAACGGTGCACTTGAAGGAATAGCCGCACTCATGATCTCCAGCTCCGAACACGCCCGGCTGCTGCGGCTGGCGACCCGTGCCTCGGTGGCGGTGGCCTGCACGCTGATCATCGCAAAAGCCATCGCCTGGTGGTTGAGCGGTTCGGTGAGCATGCTCGCCGGGTTGACCGACTCGACACTCGACGGCGTCACTTCGTTGCTCAACTTGCTCGCTGTGCACTACGCCTTGCGCCCGGCCGACGACGATCATCGCTACGGGCATGGCAAGGCCGAGTCGCTGGCCGGCATGGCGCAGGCGTTGTTCATTGGCGGCAGTGCGGTGCTGATTGCGTTGCAGGCGTTCGAACGGCTCAAGCATCCGGAACCGGTGGGCGCACCGTGGATCAGTATTGGCGTGATTGTCTTCTCGCTAGCCCTGACCTTGGCGCTGCTGATGTTGCAGCATCGGGTGGTCAAGGCCACCGGCTCCAACGCTGTGCGCGCCGATTCGCTGCACTACCGCTCGGACATGTTGCTCAACGGCAGCATTCTGGTCGCGTTGGTGTTGGCGGGTTTTGGCTGGCATCAGGTCGATGCCTGGTTTGGTTTGGGAATTGCCGCGTACATCCTCTGGAGCGCGGTGACGATCGCCCGGGAAAGTTTTGCGGTGTTGATGGATGAAGAACTGCCGCCGGATGTCAGCCAGCACATGCTGGAACTGGCGTGCAGTGTGCCGGGGGTGTTGGGTGCGCATGACTTGCGCACGCGGATTTCCGGCAACCAGTGGTTTGTGCAATTGCATCTGGAATTGCCGGGGGAGCTGACCCTGTCAGTCGCCCATGGCATCAGCGATCAAGCCGCCGATGCCATTCACGCCGCCTATCCGCGAGCCGAAGTGCTGGTGCACGCCGACCCGCAGGAAGTGGTGAAAGCCGCCAGGGCTCAGAAGCTGACCTGATAACCGCGACTGCTCAGGCAGTTGCCCTGGGCCTGGCGATAGTTCTGCACCACCGAAGGGTCCGGTTGATAGGTCGCGGTTCGCGGGTCGAAACCACTCTGCTGCACCGCGTATTGATAGCACTCGTAACCGTCCTGATTGACCTGTTCCTGAGACTGGCCGTTGGCCGGATACGCTTCTACGTCATAACCGCCGCTAGCGGATTGCGCCGGCTGTTGCGGTTGCAGGTTGCTTACCGGCGGCTCGACCACGACGTAATCCTGAGTGTTTTCCTGATAGGCGTAATACGAGCCCGCCGCCAGGAACAACACCGACCCGCCGATCAAGACTTGCTCGGCGTAATCCGGCAAGTAGCGAACCCGAATCCCGCGTGGTGGTTCGACCACCACATAACGTGGGCCCAGCGGGCGATACCAGTAACCGCCGGAATAGAAATAATCCATGCCTCGGTAAGGCACGCGGTACTCACGGCCCGGGAAGCGGTCGATCACATGCCCCGGCCGGTACTGCGGGCCAGGCCCCCAGCCATTGCCGTGGCCGCTCGGACGACCTTGCCACTGGTTGTTGCCATTGGACGACGGTGCGCCGATGTAGCCATTCCAGTGCTGATTGGGGTCATTGCGTCGCGGTTGGTCTTGATAGTAACCACGCCGCGGCTCCTGAGTTTGCTGCACAGCGTCCGGTCGAGGTTGGATCGGCAAGTCGTTGGCCGGCAGTTGCGGGGGCGGAGGGGGCGAGCGCACGCGACTGTTGTAGTCTGGCGGTGGACGATTCTGCGATTGGCCGTTGTTCTGATTTTGGTTCTGGCCGTTGTGCTCGAACTGGCGGCTGTTGTCGCCACGAATGACGTCGTTGTTCTGCGGACGCGGCTGATTGTTACCGCCATGCCCCTGATTATTGTTGCCCTGATGACCACCGTCCCCGTGCTGCCCACCATCGGGACCACGGTTCTGCGGCTCATCGGCCAGCGATTGCGCAGTGACACTGACACACAGCAAACCAACACCGGCCAAACGCCAGATGCGCGACTTCATGCTTTTCCTCACTGCGGGTTAGGGCCTGTACGTAAGACTGGAAATGCACAGGCCGGTTCTGCCACAGGTTATCAGTCGCGAAACTTATTTATTGAGGGGCGGCAGTAAATTACAGGCAAGAAAAAGGGGAGACCCGTCGGCCTCCCCTTGAGAACTTCGTCCGTGCTCGATGCTTGTGGCATCGGCTCACCTCACGCCGTCTTCTGGACAGTGTGTAGCTCGGGGGCCTGCGCATCCCCGGTGGGGGTGGCGGCCGCGACTGGCCTGATTGGGCGAGCCGCACTGGACTGTTTGTCCGAGCAGTGATTCTGGTGATAAGAATAGGCTCGGCGCGCAGGCAGAGGATTGCGAAGATTGCTGAAATAAACATCACTTGCGCAATTTTTAACCCTGGATAGATAATCTGCCGCAATAGATATGACAAGGGACCGTTTGATGAGCAAACTCGACCGTTACGACCTGAGTATTTTGGCTGAATTGCAGCGCGATGCGCGCATCTCCAATCAGGAGCTGGCCGAACGCATCGGCCTGTCACCTTCGCCCTGCTCACGTCGGGTCAAGCAACTGGAAGACGACGGCTACATCTCCCGTCAGGTCGCCCTGCTCGACCGCAAGATGCTCGGCCTGAGCCTGACGGCGTATGTGCTGATCGGCATGGACCGGCATACGCCGGAGCGTTTCGAGAATTTCGAACAGGCCATCCGCACTTTGCCGCAGGTGCTGGAATGCAGCCTGGTGACCGGGATGGATGCCGACTATCAGCTCAAGGTCGTGGTGCCGGACATGGACCATTACCAGAAACTGCTGCTGGGGCATTTGACCCGGATTGAAGGCGTGACCAGTGTGCGGTCGAGTTTTGTGCTGAATCAGGTGTTGAACAGCACTGAGTTGCCGTTGACTCATCTGCGCAGCTGAAGACGCCATCGCGAGCAAGCTTTGCTCCTACAGATCTGATGCGGATTCGTGACCAACGTAAACCTGTAGGAGCAAGGCTTGCCCGCGATGGGGCCGGCACAGGCGACGAATAGCTGCGACACACCGCCGCAGGTCAATACTGCACGCAGCCTGCCGGGCGTATAATCGCCGCGCCCTTTTAGCCTCGCCTGCGCTGGAGAAGTTCGATGGATCCTGCAGTTTTCGAAGAGTGGATGATGACCGGACTGGTCAGCATCCTGATCATTTTCATGGGTTTCATCGTCTGGGATCTGGCGAAGAAGTCCAAGGCCGGGCGTTTTGGCTCGTTCATTCTGTTTTTCGTGCTGGGCCTTGGCGTGGCGGCGTTCGTGATCAAGAGCGTGGTGATCGGCCTGATCGAATCCGGCTCTTTATAAGCGCGCCGGCACTTCTTTCCACTGGCCCTGATCGAGCCCTTCGATGGTCCAGTCGCCGATCCTGACCCGCACCAGCCGCAACGTTGGCAGGCCGACCGCAGCGGTCATGCGCCGTACCTGACGGTTGCGCCCTTCGCGAATGATCAACTCCAGCCAACTGGTCGGCACGCTTTTGCGAAAGCGTACCGGCGGGTTGCGCAGCCACAGTTCAGGCTCATCCAGTTGCCGCGCTTCGGCGGGCAGGGTCATGCCGTCGTTCAATTCCACGCCATCACGCAAACGCTGAAGCTGCTCGGCGCTCGGCTCGCCTTCCACCTGCACCCAATAAGTCTTGGCCAGTTTGTGCTTCGGGTCGGCGATGCGTGCCTGAAGCTGACCGTCGTTGGTCAACAGCAGCAAACCCTCGCTGTCGCGGTCCAATCGCCCTGCCGGATAGATCCCCGGAATCTCGATGTAATCCTTGAGCGTCGCGCGCCCTTCGCCGTCGCTGAATTGCGTCAGCACATCGAACGGTTTGTTGAACAGGATCAGCTTCGGCTCCGCTGGCGGCGCCTTGGCGACACGACGCGGGGCTGCTGTAGGAGACGGTTTCGCGCTAGGGCGGCGGGAAACGGGACGTGGAGGACGGGACATGGCGAAGAGAACATCTAGCGGTCAGGGCTGCTAATGCTAGTGCCCCAACCGCCAAATGACCATGACAACCGTTAACGGAACGGTGGCTCGTCGAAGCTGCGCAGTTTGCGCGAGTGCAGCGAGTTGAGCTCGGTGCGCAGCAGATCCACCGCTTCGATACCGATCTTCAAGTGCTGGCTGACCGCACGCTCATAGAACGCGTTGGCCGAACCCGGCAACTTGATCTCGCTGTGCAGCGGCTTGTCCGAGACGCAGAGCAACGTGCCATACGGCACCCGCAAGCGATAACCCTGAGCGGCGATGGTGCCGCTTTCCATGTCTACCGCCACGGCGCGTGACAGGTTGATCAACGGTCGTTCCTGAGCCCAGCGCAATTCCCAGTTACGGTCGTCGTAGGTCAGTACGGTGCCGGTGCGCAGGCGTTTTTTCAGTTCGTCGCCCTTCTCGCCGGTGATGTTCGCCGCTGCTTGCTGCAAGGCCATCTGCACTTCGGCCAGCGCCGGGATCGGAATATTTGGCGGCACCACGCGGTCAAGAATCCCGTCGCGACGCATGTAAGCGTGGGCCAACACGTAATCGCCAATCGTCTGCGACTGACGCAAGCCGCCGCAGTGGCCGATCATCAGCCAGCAATGCGGGCGCAGCACGGCCAGGTGGTCAGTGATGTTCTTGGCGTTGGACGGGCCAACGCCGATGTTCACCAGCGTCACGCCATGGCCGTCGGTGGCGATCAGGTGATAAGCCGGCATCTGGTAACGGTGCCAAACCACGCCAGCGGCGATGGCCGACGCTTCACCGTGGTCCATGCTCTTTTCGATGATCACGTTGCCCGGCAACACCATGCGCACGAAACGCGGATCGCTGCGCAACTGCTCCAGACCATGGACGATGAACTGGTCGACGTAACGGTGATAGTTGGTCAGCAGGATCCACGGCTGCACATGACGCCAGTCGCTGCCGGTGTAATGCACCAGTCGGCGCAGGGAGAAATCCACCCGCGCCGCGTCAAACAAGGCCAGCGGCAGCGGATCGGTGTTTTCCCAATCGTACAAACCGTCAGCGATGCCGTCGGTGGCGGCCGACAGGTCAGTACTCGGAAACACCCGCGCCAGCACGGCAGCGGTGACGCCGGAGCCGGCCAGCTCATCGCCCTGCTCGACCACGTATGGATAAGGAATGTTCTGCACGCTGACACCGACTTCGACGGTCACGGTGAAGTCGTGCATCAAAGGAACCAGCTGTTCCAGCAAGTATTTACGGAACGCCGACGGATGGGTGACGGTGACGCTGTAGGTGCCCGGCAACTGCACCTTGGCGTAGGCGCGGGTGGTCTGCGGGACTTCGCCCTGGCAATGGTAGGTCAGGCGCAATTCGGGATAACGGAACAATGCCCGCTGCTCGGCATCCGGCTCGACGCGATCCTTGAGATAACGCTTGAGCGCCTGATTCAGCGCGGTGGTTGCACGATTGTGCAAGAGCGCAAGCCGATCCACGGCTTGCTCGGCGGTTTGAACGACAATAAAAGCTTCGGTCACGATCAGCATCCTGTGTTCTGACTTGCAGACCTTCATCTTGCCTGCATCGTTGCTTCACGGGAACAGTGGCATGTTGTCTATGTGTACAGAGATCAACTGTAGGAGCGAGCCTGCTCGCGATGGCGGTGGATCAGCCAACACAAATGTTGAATGTTAAGCCGTCATCGCGAGCGGGCTCACTCCTACAGGTTCTTTACAGTGCTTGCGGGGTCGAACGGGCGACGATGGCTTCCACATCCAACCCACGCGGCAACGCACCGTAAACCCGACCACCGCCATTCAGACGGCTGGCGATAAACGCATCACTGACCACCGAATTCCCCGCCTCCAGCAACAGCTTGGCCTGCAACCCAAGCGCAATGTCTTCAGTCAATTGCCGCGCGCGATACTGAATGTCGCTGGTGTCCTTGAACGCCACCTGCAATTGATGGATATGCGCAGCCAGACGCTTGTCACCATGGCCATCACCCAACTCGCTGAACAACGCATCCAGCACACCCGGTTCTTTCGACAAGGCCCGCAGCACGTCGAGGCATTGCACGTTACCGGAACCTTCCCACGTCGAGTTGACCGGGGCTTCGCGGTACAGACGCGGCAGGATGCTGTCCTCGACATAACCCGCGCCGCCCATGCATTCGGCGGCTTCGTTGATCATGGCCGGCGCGCGTTTGCAGATCCAGTATTTGCCCACCGCCGTCACCAGCCGGGCGAATTTCGCTTCCTGCGAATCGTCCAGATGATCCAGCGCCCGGCCCATGCGTAAGCTCAACGCCAGCGCCGCTTCGCTTTCCAGCGCCAGATCCGCCAGCACGTTCTGCATCAACGGCTGTTCACTGAGCAACTTGCCGCCGACCGAGCGGTGAGCGCAGTGATGGCTGGCCTGGGTCAGCGCCTGACGCATCAGGGAACTGGAACCGACCATGCAATCGAAGCGAGTCATGGCGACCATTTCGATGATGGTCGGAACGCCACGCCCCTCCTCGCCGACCATCCACGCCAGCGCGCCACGGAACTCCACTTCGCTGGAGGCGTTGGAGCAGTTCCCGAGTTTGTTCTTCAAACGCTGGATGTAGAACTGATTGCGCGTGTCGTCCGGACGATGGCGCGGCAGCAGGAAACAAGTCAGACCCTTGTCCGTCTGCGCCAGGGTCAGGAAGGCATCGCACATCGGCGCCGAACAGAACCACTTGTGCCCGACCAGTTCATAAGCCTGACCCGGACCGCTGGCGCCCACCGGATACGCCTTGGTGGTGTTGGCGCGCACATCGGTGCCGCCCTGCTTCTCGGTCATGGCCATGCCAATGGTAACCCCGGCCTTGTGGGCCATGCCGACATTGCGCGGGTCGTATTCGGTGGCGAGGATCTTCGGCAGCCATTTTTCCGCCAGGTCCGGTTGCAAGCGCATCGCCGGGACACTGGCGAAGGTCATGGTCAGCGGGCAGCCGCTGCCGGCTTCGGCCTGGCTGTGCAGGTAAGTCATGGAGGCGCGGGCGACGTGGGCGCCGTCCTGCGGATGAGCCCACGGCAGTGAGGTCAAACCGTGTTCGACTGCCGTGCGCATCAGTTCGTGATAGGCCGGATGAAACTCCACCAGATCAATACGATGACCGGAGCGGTCATGGCTGCTGAACACCGGTTTATTCTGGTTGGCCAAAAAACCCGCTTCCATCAACGGCCCGCCGGCCAGTGCGCCGTACGCGTCGATCCGCGATTCGGCCCACCCCGCCCCGAAGCGCCGCGACCACTCCTGCAAAGGCAAGTCAATGCGATACAGGTTGGCGCCGTCCAGTGACGGCGGCTGGTTGGTGACTTCGTGGGTTTCGGCGAACTGATGCAGGTTCATGACAGGGCTCCTTTGGTCAGCCAAGGGAGTTCAGTTAAGCACCGCCCCATGACCGATCAAAGTGTCATACACGCCTAAATGTCGGCGCTTTCGCCCTGCTTTGGACAGAGCACTCGGCGATAGAGTGCCGCCTGCAAGTCTTCGAATTTCACTGGTTTACTCAGATGATCGATCAGCGCGCCGGTCGGGCAACGCTCCCGATCCACGCCCAGGGCGATCACGAACACCGGCAATTCGGCGCAGCCCGGCAAGGCGCGGATCTGGCAGCAAACCGACACGCCGTCCAGCGGCTGCAGATCGCAATCGAGCAATACCGCGTCAAAGGTTTCATGCTGCAGGAAACCCAGCGCGGAGCTCCCGGTGTCAGCGGTACGCACCCGGAACCCGAGCTTGAGCAACATGCCGCGCATCACCAATTGATTGATGTTGTTGTCATCCACCAGCAGCACGGTGCAATCCTGCGGCAGTCGCAGGCGCGGAAAGTCTCGGGTCATGAAAGGCGCTGACGGAACCTCGACGGCCGGGACTTCGAACTCGACGTCGAGCTGGAAGCGACTGCCACGCCCGGGCTCGGAGCGGTGCGTCAGGCGGCCACCAAGCAATTCCACCAGCTGCCGGCAAATCGCCAGGCCGACGCCCAGTCCGCCGTATTCGCGGGTCATAGAACTGTCGAGCTGGAAGAACCGCTGATACATCGTCGCCTCGCCCAGATCGGTAAAGCCGATCCCGGTGTCGATCACCGCAAAGGACAACGCCAGGCGATCGGGATTGACCGTTTTGCCGGTCACCCGCAGCGCCAAGCCACCGACCCGGGTGAACTTGATGGCGTTATCCAACAGGCATTCCAGACACTGCGCCAACTTGGCGCTGTCGCCGTGCAAGCGATCCGGCACGCCCGGCGCCACGTCGACCTTGAAGTCCAGCGACTTGCTCGACGCATTGCCGTCGAATTGCACGCGCAACGCCTCAACCACGCCGCGCAGACTGAAGGTCGATGGGGTGGCCTTGAGCTTGCCAGCCTGCAATTCCGTCAGGGTCAGAATGCCGTTGACCATGCGCATCATGTCCCGTGCCGAGCCGGCAGCCGTTTGCTGGTACTGCTCAAGCTCCGGGTCCATTTCAACGGTTTGCATCAGCTCCAGCGAACCAATCACGCCGTTCATCGGCGTGCGCAATTCATGGGTCAGGGTCGCGAGGAATTCGTCCTTGAGCTGGTTACTGCGCGCCAGTTGCTGGTTGAGGACTTCGAGTTTTTGCCCGGCGTCGAGCAGGGTTTGCGCCTGCTGCTCGCGCATGGCGTTGATGCGGTCGGCCAGCGCCAGGGACAGCAGCGCCACTTCGATGGCCGAGCCGATCTGGCTGGAGTACATGGTCAGGAACACGTTCGGCAGATAACCCAGCACCATCAGGGTATTGACGATGCCGCCAAGCAGGAACGCCGACCAGGCAATGATGAAATAACGCGCAACCCGCAGCCCACGCAGCCAGGCGAATATCCCCGCGGCAAAAATCACCACGGTGAAGGTCAGCGCCAGGGCCGTTGCCAGACGCAATGCCAAGGCATAACTGGTCATCAACGACAGGCCGACCACCAGCGCACTGAACGCCACCAACGCCAGCAACAAGCGGTCAAGCCAGCGACTGTGGGTGGCCGTCTGCAAGAAGCTGCGGGCGAACTGGCTGCCGAACAGCCCGGCACAGCCAATGAAAAACGGCGTGGCGGCATTGGCCCACCAGGGATTGTTCGGCCAGAAGTACTGCACGGCCGCGCCGTTCACCGACAACTGATACAGACCGAACGAGGCGATGTAGAAGATGTAATAGAGGTAACTGGTGTCGCGCACGCTGAGGTAGATGAACAGGTTGTAGACCAGCATCCCCAGCAACACACCGTAGATCAGGCCCAGTACATACAGCCGAATGGGCTGTTCTTCGAGGTACGCGGTGCTCGACCACAACGTCACCGGCGCCTGGATCGAGCCCTGGCTTTGCAGGCGCAGGTACACGGTTTGCGCTTGGCCGGGGGTGAAGTCGAGGCTGAACAGATAGTTGTTCTGGCGGATCTCGCGAGTGGCGAACGGCAAGGCATCGCCGGTCTGGCGAACCGATTGATAGTTGCCGGCCGAATCAGGCAAGTACAGGTCGAGGTGATCGAGGGGCGGATAGGCCAGTTCCAGCAGCCAGGTCCGTTGCGCCGCCGGGTTGGTCGGGCGGTATTGCAGGTCGATCTTCAGCCAGAACACTGAACGCGAGTATCCGGCATTGAGGGTGGCTTTATCGTGGGCTTTGAAGTTACCGGTTGCTGCTTGCGCACGCACATCCGCGATGGTCGCATGGCCACCGGCGTCTTCGAACACTTGCAGGGATCGGCCCAGGGGGAGGCTTTGAGTGAACTCATCGAATTCGACGGCGCTCGCCAACAAGGGCAAACACAATAGCAACATCAGCAAATAGCGCATTTATGCCCCAGCGTGGCCTGTCCGGTCCTGTCAGGAAGCCCCCCATTCCTTTTGAGTAGACGTAAAACCGGTGTTACCTGTTATTGGTTTGGATCCACTCTAGCATAGCCGTTGATGGCCATTGAGCACTATAGAAATTTTTCTTACAAAGGCTCTAGAACGGGCGTTCCAGCGAAGATATTTGAGATAGAGCTGTTGAGTCGGTCAGATCGCGAAAACACCGCGAAAACGCCGCTGTTTTCCTGTTCCGAGTTTATGGGTCGGCCCCCGAAAAAAGATGTTTGGTGGTAAGCTCGCGCACCATGAATATCTACAGCTCTCGCCCCGTTGTCCTCTGTCTCTCCGGCCACGACCCAAGTGGTGGCGCCGGCTTGCAGGCAGATATCGAAGCCCTGCTCGCTCAGGGTTGCCATGCGGCTCCGGCCGTCACCGCCCTGACCGTGCAAGACACCGTCAATGTCACTGACTTTCGCGTCCTCGACCGTGAGTGGGTGTTGGCCCAGGCCAATGCCGTGCTCAACGACTCCGAAGTCGCTGCCGTCAAACTGGGCATGCTCGGTTCCCTGGAAATGGTCGACACTGTAGTCGAACTGCTCTCGGCGCACCCGCACTTGCCAGTGGTCTGCGACCCGGTGCTGCGCGCCGGCGGTGGCGGACGATTGGGCAAGGACGAAGTCGGCTACGCCATGCGCGAACGCCTGCTGCCCCTGTCGATCATTGCGACCCCTAACCTTCCCGAAGCCCGGATCCTCGCCGAACTGCCTGAAGGCACCGCGGACGAGTGCGCTGAAAAACTCTTGCCGTTCGTCAAACACCTGCTGATCACCGGCGGGCATGGCGACGAAACCGAAATCCACAATCGCCTGTACAGCCGCGATGGCCTGCGCGAAACCTACACCTGCCAGCGTCTGCCGGGCAGCTATCACGGTTCCGGCTGCACCCTGGCCAGCGCGCTGGCCGGTCGTCTGGCCCAGGGCGAAAACCTCGCCAGTGCCGTACAGACTGCACTTAACTACACGTGGCGCACCCTGCGTGATGCCGAGCAGTTGGGCAAAGGTCAGTTCGTGCCGCGCCGCCTGCCACTGGACTTCTGTTCGTAACTTCAATGAGTGATGCGGTGAGGCTTGCCTGATGAAACTACGTGGCCTGTACGCCATTACCGACAGCCAGCTACTGGCCGGTAGATTTCTTTCGTACGTGGAGGCGGCGCTGGAAGGCGGCGTCACCCTGCTGCAATACCGCGACAAGAGCAGCGACGAGGCCCGTCGTCTGCGCGAGGCCGAAGCCCTGCGCGATTTGTGTGAACGCTACAAGACCCAGTTGATCATCAATGACGACGCCGAACTGGCGGCACGCCTGAACGTCGGCGTGCACCTGGGTCAGACCGATGGCCCGCTGTCGCCGACCCGCGCCCTGCTCGGTTCCAAAGCGATCATCGGTTCGACCTGTCACGCGCAAATCGAACTGGCTGAACAAGCCACAAAAGAAGGCGCCAGTTACGTCGCCTTCGGCCGCTTCTTCCATTCCAACACCAAGCCCGGCGCGCCGACCTGCAGTCTCGAACTGCTCGACCAGGCCCGCCAGCAATTGCATCTGCCGATTTGCGCGATTGGCGGCATCACCCTGGAGAACGCCGCCCCGCTGGTGGCCCATGGGGTCGATCTGCTGGCCGTGGTGCACGGCCTGTTTGGCGCAGAGAGCACGGCGGAAGTGACTCGCCGCGCCCGCGCCTTTAATGAATTATTTAAAGCCTGATTTGAGAGCCCGATCATGTCTCGTTCCGAAACCCTGTTTGCCAATGCCCAGAAACACATCCCCGGTGGTGTGAACTCCCCGGTCCGCGCGTTCAAGAGCGTGGGCGGCACGCCGCTGTTCTTCAAACACGCCGAAGGCGCCTACGTCACTGACGAAGACGACAAGCGTTATGTGGATTACGTTGGTTCCTGGGGTCCGATGATCCTCGGCCACAGCCATCCGGACGTTCTGGACGCAGTGCGCAAGCAACTGGAACACGGCCTGTCCTACGGCGCGCCGACCGAGATGGAAACCCAGATGGCTGATCTGGTCTGCTCGCTCGTGCCATCGATGGAAATGGTGCGCATGGTCAGCTCCGGCACCGAAGCGACCATGAGCGCGATCCGCCTGGCCCGTGGTTTCACCGGTCGCGACAGCATCATCAAATTCGAAGGCTGCTACCACGGTCACTCCGACAGCCTGCTGGTCAAGGCCGGTTCCGGCGCCCTGACCCAAGGCGTGCCGAGCTCGGCCGGTGTGCCAGCGGCGTTTGCCAAACACACTTTGACTTTGCCGTTCAACGACATCGATGCCGTTGAAGCGATGCTCGCCGAAGTCGGCCAGGACGTGGCCTGCATCATCGTCGAGCCGGTCGCCGGCAACATGAACTGCGTACCGCCGGCCCCAGGTTTCCTCGAAGGCCTGCGTACCCTGTGCGACAAGCACGGCGTGGTGCTGATTTTCGACGAAGTAATGACCGGTTTCCGTGTCGCCCTCGGCGGCGCCCAGGCTCATTACGGCGTGACGCCGGACCTGACCACTTTCGGCAAGATCATCGGCGGCGGCATGCCGGTCGGCTGCTTCGGCGGCAAACGCGAAATCATGCAGCGCATCGCACCGCTGGGCCCGGTCTACCAGGCCGGTACGCTGTCGGGTAACCCGCTGGCGATGGCGGCTGGCCTGACCACTCTGCGCCTGATCAGCCGTCCGGGTTTCCACGCCGAACTGACCGACTACACCACGCGCCTGCTCGATGGCTTGCAAGTGCGTGCCGATGCGGCGGGCATTCCGTTCGTGACGACTCAGGCTGGCGGTATGTTCGGTCTGTACTTCAGCGGTGCCGATGACATCGTGACGTTCGAAGACGTCATGGCCAGCGACGCCGCCCTGTTCGGCCGCTTCTTCCACCTGATGCTGGAAGGCGGTGTGTACCTGGCACCGAGCGCGTTCGAAGCCGGCTTCACCTCGATCGCCCATGGCGAAGCCGAGCTGAAACTGACCCTGGATGCCGCCGAGCGCGCATTCGCTGCATTGAAATAACGCTGTACCGCTGACGTTGGCCATTGCCAGCGTCAGCTTTTACCTACACTCCCGCGATTTTTCCGACTCATCTGCCAACAATTGCCCGCAAAGTGAGCGATATATTTCCCGCGCAGCAGAAAAACGAGTAAAGACTTTGTAAGGTTGGCCCTGCTTATTTCATAATGCGCGCTTATTGGATCCCCTCGATGGGTCCGCGCGCCCTTCAGAGGTAAGTCGATTCCCATGAACCGCACCGGCCGCGCCCTTTCACTGGGCTGCCTGTTGCTCCTTCAGCCCCTGCTCGCGCTCGCACAAGCAGGCGGTAACTCGTTGTTAATCCCAGCGATGGGTCGCTGCACCCTCAATACCCAGCCGCAAGACCTGGCACAAGCGCTCGCCGCCTGCCAGAAAGCGTCGGATGAAGGGGATGCCCAAGCGCAATACGAGTTGGGTGAGTTCTACTACGAAGGCAAAAATGCGCCGCGCGACCTCAATCAAGCCCTGAGCTACTTCGAAAAGGCCTCACTGCAAGGCCACGCCCAGGCGCAATTCAAACTCGGCACCATGTTCTTCCACGGCGAAGGCGTTCCGGCCAACAACGTTCAGGCTTACATTCTGCTGAAGATGGCGGCGGTCAACGGCGCTGAAGATGCACTGGATACCGCCGACGAAGTCACCGAGAAAATGCCTCGCCAGGAACTGGAAGTCGCCACTCAGGTGCTCGGGCAGATCTTTCGCAAGTATCTGATGGAATTGCAGAGCGCCGATGGGCGTACGCCTTTCTCACCGCTGCCATAAATAGAACGCGGCCCCCTGTGGCGAGGGAGCTTGCTCCCGCTGGGGTGCGAAGCGGCCCTAAACCCTGCAATCACACTCTGCCTGACACACCGCCTGTTTCGGTCTTGCGCCCGCTTCGCAGGCGAACGGGAGCAAGCTCCCTCGCCACAACAAGCTTCTCTAGCCTAAGCTCATTACTTCTCAGGCATCGGCACCGGAAACGGCATCACATTGCCGACCGCGCCGCGGGCTTCGCTGATTTTCGGCGTGCCCAGGCGCTCGACTTCATCGATGCGTACAATCGAATGCATCGGCACGAAACTGCGCACAACGCCTTCGAACTGAGCCTTGAGCTTCTCTTCGCTCGGGTCGACGACCACTTGCGTGCGCTCGCCAAAGACGAACTCTTCCACTTCCAGAAAGCCCCACAGATCACTTTGATAGATCTGCTTGGCGTACATTTCGAACACCTGGCCCTGGTTGAGGAAAATCACCTTGTAGATTGGAGCTTCACGTTTGGTCATGGTGGGCGAGCAACACATCGGGGGATAAAAATGAGGGCGCGAACTATAGCATAGCCATCGGACGCGCAGCGGTAGGAACCTGGGTACATGTTCCCTATAATGCGCGGTTCTTTGAATCACGTGATGACTCTATTCCATGGCCAAGAAGCTTTACATCGAAACCCACGGTTGCCAGATGAACGAGTACGACAGCTCGCGCATGGTCGATCTGCTGGGCGAACACCAGGCCCTGGAAGTCACCGCACGCGCTGAAGACGCGGACGTGATTCTGCTCAACACCTGCTCGATCCGCGAACGTGCCCAGGACCGTGTCTACTCGCAGCTCGGCCGCTGGCGCGAACTGAAACTGGCCAATCCGGACATGGTGATCGCCGTCGGCGGTTGCGTGGCCAGCCAGGAAGGCGCGGCCATCCGCGACCGCGCGCCGTACGTCGACGTCGTGTTCGGCCCGCAGACTTTGCATCGCCTCCCGGAAATGATCGACGCCGCACGCATCACCAAGTTGCCGCAGGTCGACGTCTCGTTCCCGGAAATCGAAAAATTCGATCACCTGCCCGAGCCACGCATCGACGGGCCGAGCGCCTATGTGTCGGTGATGGAAGGTTGCAGCAAGTACTGCACGTTCTGCGTGGTGCCCTACACCCGTGGCGAAGAAGTCAGCCGCCCGTTCGATGACGTGATTGCCGAGATCATTCACCTGGCCGAAAACGGCGTGCGCGAAGTGACGCTGCTGGGGCAGAACGTCAACGGTTATCGCGGCACGACCCACGATGGTCGCCTGGCCGATCTGGCCGAGCTGATCCGCGTGGTCGCCGCGGTCGACGGCATCGACCGCATCCGCTACACCACTTCGCACCCGCTGGAATTCTCCGACAGCCTGATCCAGGCCCATGCCGACGTGCCGGAACTCGTGAAGCACTTGCACTTGCCGGTGCAATCGGGCTCGGACCGCATCCTCGCCGCGATGAAGCGCAACCACACGGCGCTGGAATACAAATCCAAATTGCGCAAGTTGCGGGCCGCCGTTCCGGGCATCTGCATCAGTTCGGATTTCATCGTCGGTTTCCCCGGCGAGACCGAGAAAGACTTCGAACAGACCATGAAGCTGATCGAGGATGTGGGCTTCGACTTCTCCTATTCGTTCGTCTACAGCCAGCGTCCGGGCACACCAGCCGCCGATCTGGCCGACGAAACGCCGGAAGCGCTGAAAAAAGAACGCCTGAATGCCCTGCAACATCGCCTGAACCAGCAAGGTTTCGAGATCAGCCGACAAATGGTCGGCTCGATCCAGCGGATTTTGGTAACTGATTATTCGAAAAAGGACCCCGGCGAGCTGCAAGGCCGGACCGAGAATAACCGTATCGTCAACTTCCGCTGCGACAATCCGACCTTGATCGGGCAGTTCGCCGACGTGCACATCGATGCGGCTCAACCGCACTCGCTGCGGGGCTCGCTGATCCCATAACAACGAAGATCCCTGTGGGAGCTGGCTTGCCAGCGATAGGGCCAGCAAGCCCGACAAAGATGTCGGCAGTTACATCGCCATCGCTGGCAAGCCAGCTCCCACAGTGAACTGCATTGTTCTTGAGAATGGATTGATCCATTAAGACCTTTCGCACCCAGCCCACTGGCGCTATCCTTGATTCATCACTATTGCCCCAGGGCGGCTAAATACGACCTTGAACGCACCCATCGAACCACATCGTTTCATCCTCGAGCCTTTTGAGGCTCGCCGCTTCGCCAATCTGTGCGGGCAATTCGACGAGCATCTGCGCTTGATCGAACAGCGCCTGACCATCGAGATCCGCAACCGCGGAAACCAGTTCGAACTGATCGGCGAGCCCAAACACACCACCTCCGCGGAAAATCTCCTGCGCCGCCTGTACCGGGAAACCAAGGGTATCGAGCTGTCGCCGGACACGGTTCACCTGTTCCTGCAGGAATCCGCTGTCGAAGAGCTGGACAACCACTCGCCCGCCGAAGCCTCCGTCGCCCTGCGCACCAAGAAAGGCATGATTCGCCCTCGCGGCTTGAATCAGCTGCGCTATGTGAAGGAAATCCTCGGTAACGACATCAATTTCGGCATCGGCCCGGCCGGTACCGGCAAGACTTATCTGGCCGTCGCCTGCGCGGTGGATGCGCTGGAACGCGAGCAGATCCGCCGCATCCTGCTGGTGCGTCCGGCGGTCGAAGCGGGTGAAAAACTCGGCTTCCTGCCCGGCGACCTGTCGCAGAAAATCGACCCGTACCTGCGCCCGCTCTACGACGCCCTGTACGAGATGCTCGGTTTCGAATACGTCGCCAAGCTGATCGAACGCCAGGTTATTGAAGTGGCGCCACTGGCCTACATGCGTGGCCGTACGCTGAACAACAGCTTCATCATTCTCGACGAAAGCCAGAACACCACCGTCGAGCAAATGAAAATGTTCCTGACCCGGATCGGCTTTGGCTCCACAGCGGTCATCACCGGTGACATCACCCAGGTCGACCTGCCCAAAGGCACCAAGTCCGGGTTGCACCACGTGATCGAAGTACTGAAAGACGTGCCGGGCATCAGCTTTACCCATTTCGCGCCCAAAGACGTTGTGCGTCATCCGTTGGTGCAGCGCATTGTCGAGGCCTATGAGCGCTTCGAGAATCGTGTGGCTGATGAAGCACCCAAGGACACCCGCCGCGATGCTTGAGCTTGACCTGCAAATCGCGACCGAAGCGCCCGCCCCCAGCGAAGCCGAGTTCCGCCAATGGTGCGAACTGGCCCTGCGCCAGCGCACCGCCGACTCCGAAATGACCATCCGCCTGGTCGACGAAGCCGAAGGCCGCGAACTCAATCACACCTGGCGGCAAAAGGATTACGCCACTAACGTCTTGTCGTTCCCCGCCGATGTGCCGGACGAGTTTCTCGACATCCCACTGCTGGGCGATCTCGTGATCTGCGTGGCTGTGGTCGAGCGCGAAGCCGCCGAACAAGGCAAGTTACTCAAGGCCCACTGGGCGCATCTGGTGATTCACGGCTGCTTGCATCTGCTGGGTTACGACCATATAGATGACGACGAAGCCGAAGAGATGGAAGCGCTGGAACGAACGTTGCTTGCAGAACTGGGCTATCCCGATCCGTACGCGGACGACGAAACCGAAACATCCCCCACCGATACAACAAAGGATTCAGAGTAATCGCTATGAGCGAAGATCGATCGAGCAACGGGCAAAAGTCATGGCTGGGTAAGCTCACCCAGGCTTTTGCCCACGAGCCGAAAAACCGCCAGGAGCTGCTGGAGCTGCTGCGCGATGCACATCAGAACAAACTGCTGGACAGCGAAGCGCTGGCCATCGTCGAAGGCGCCATCCAGGTGGCTGACCTGCAAGTCCGGGACATCATGGTCCCACGCTCGCAGATGATCAGCATCAAGGCGACCCAGACACCTCGCGAGTTCCTGCCCGCCGTGGTCGACTCGGCCCACTCCCGCTACCCGGTGATCGGCGAAAGCCACGATGACGTGATGGGCGTGTTGCTGGCCAAGGACTTGCTGCCGTTGATCCTCAAGGAGAACGGCGACAACTTCAACATCAAGGATCTGCTGCGTCCGGCCACCTTCGTGCCGGAATCCAAGCGCCTGAATGTGTTGCTGCGCGAGTTCCGCGCCAACCACAACCACATGGCCATCGTCATTGACGAGTACGGCGGCGTGGCGGGCCTGGTGACCATTGAAGACGTACTGGAGCAAATCGTCGGCGACATCGAAGACGAGCACGACGTCGAAGAAGACAGCTATATCAAACCGCTGCCCAGCGGTGACTTCCTGATCAAGGCCCTGACGCCGATCGAGAACTTCAACGAGTTCTTCGACAGCGAATTCTCCGACGACGAGTTCGACACCGTCGGCGGTCTGGTGATGAGCGCGTTCGGGCACTTGCCAAAACGCAACGAAATCACTGAAATCGGCGCCTATCGCTTCCGCATCCTGAATGCCGACAGCCGTCGCATTCATTTGCTACGTTTGACGCCTATCGCCCGGTAAAAATTTAAGGATTGAAATGCGCTGGACAACCCGCCCCGGCTGGCCCGGTAACCTGCTGGCCGTGGCGGCCGGTGCAATCACCACACTGGCCCTGGCGCCGTTCGATATCTGGCCGCTGGCCTTGCTGGCGGTCGGGCTGTTCTATGCCGGGCTGCGTGAGCTGAATCCTCGCCAGGCGCTGGGCCGCGGCTGGTGCTTCGGTTTCGGCCTGTTTGGCGCCGGCACCAGCTGGATCTACTACAGCATTCACCACTTCGGTGGCGCATCGGTGTTGCTGGCCGGTTTCCTGATGCTGATTTTCACGGCGGCGATTGCCTGGTTCTTCGCCCTGCCTGCCTGGATCTGGGCGCGCTGGCTACGGCGCAACGAAGCACCGCTGGCCGATGCCCTGGCATTCGCCGCGTTGTGGGTTGGCCAGGAAGCGTTCCGGGGCTGGTTTCTCACCGGCTTCCCTTGGCTTTATTCCGGTTACAGCCAACTCGACGGCCCATTGACCGGGCTTGCCCCCGTCGGTGGCATGTGGCTGATTTCCTTTACCCTGGCCCTGACCGCAGCGTTGATCTACAACGGCATGCGCCTGGTTCGTACCGGCCGTAAAGGTTTCATCGCAGTCGGCGCCCTGCTGCTGGTCGGCCCGTGGGTGGCCGGCATGGCACTCAAGCATCACGCATGGACCAGCCCATCGGGTGCGCCGCTGAGTGTCGCGGCGATTCAGGGCAATATCGAACAGAGCATGAAATGGGATCCGGCCCAGCTCAATGCCCAATTGGCGCTGTACCGCGACATGAGTCTCAGCTCCAAGCGCGTCGACCTGCTGATCTGGCCGGAAACTGCGGTCCCGGTACTCAAGGAGTCCGCACAGGGTTACCTGGACATGATGGGCAAATTCGCCGCCGAACGGGGCTCGGCACTGATTACCGGCGTGCCGATTCGCGAAGTCGTCCGTCATGAGAAACGCTTCTTCAACGGCATTACCGTGGTCGGCGAAGGCGATGGCACCTACCTCAAGCAGAAACTGGTGCCGTTCGGCGAATACGTGCCGTTGCAGGATGTGCTGCGCGGGCTGATCGCATTCTTCGACCTGCCGATGTCGGACTTCGCCCGCGGCCCGGCCGACCAGGCCATGTTGCAGGCGAAGGGTTACCAGATCGCGCCGTTCATCTGCTACGAAGTGGTGTATCCGGAGTTCGCCGCCGGCCTGGCCGCGCAAAGCGATCTCCTGCTGACCATCAGCAACGACACCTGGTTCGGTACTTCGATCGGTCCGCTGCAACATTTGCAGATGGCACAGATGCGCGCATTGGAAGCGGGTCGCTGGATGATCCGCGCCACCAATAATGGCGTGACCGGCCTGATCAACCCGTTCGGCCAGATCACCGAACAGATTCCGCAATTCGAACGCGGCATTCTGTACGGCGAAGTCGTGCCGATGCACAACCTGACGCCGTATCTGCAATGGCGCTCGTGGCCGCTGATCATTGTTTGCGTGTTGCTGTTTGGCTGGGCGCTGGTGGCGAGCCGGATGGCGAAAACCGTTTGAATATCGCGGTGTTTGCATAAAAGATCGCAGCCTCGTTTCACTCGATAGCTCCTACAGGGGATTACG
>NZ_JBSVXD010000083.1:0-25353 GCF_054070755.1 Pseudomonas sp. SDO5591_S426
TACAGGGGTGTGGGGTTGGTCAGGCGTTAGTGGGCAGTGGATAGAGCTTGTCGTCGAACTGCGCCAGTTTTGGAAACACCAACGGCTGATCATCACTCAGATGCTGCAGCCGCTGCCCATAATCAACCAGAAACTGCTGACGCGCCTCTTCACTGATATACGGCACATGCCACGCCACAAACGGCTGCAGCACATCAAAACCAACGTAAGCCAAAGTCCCACGCAAAATCGGCCGCAACATGTCCTCCAACGGTCCATGGATCGCATCTTCGCCAAACATGTGTTCGCGCCCGCCCAAGGTCACGGTCACCAACGCCTTCTTGCCCGCCAACCCACCCTGATCGTAAAAACGCTTGCCGCCATAACAAATCCCCGACACCAGTACCCGATCGATCCAGCCCTTGAGCATCGCCGGGGTGGAGAACCAGAAGATCGGGAAGTTGAGGATCAGCAGGTCGGCCCACAGCAGTTTGTCGAGTTCGGCCTGGATGTCGGCAGCCAGCGATTGGCTTTTCACGCCCAGACGTTGTTCCAGTGCATAGACCAGGTACTCGGGGTTTTCCCGTGACGAGAAGTCCGCGTCGCTGGCCACCGGGTTCCAGTTCATTTTGTACAGGTCGCTGACTTGCACTTCATGGCCTTGGGCTTCAAGGGTAGCCACCGCCTGGTCACGCAGGGCGGCGGTGAAGGATTTTGGTTCCGGGTGGGCGTGGACGATCAATACTTTCATGGTGATTCCTTAGACTTTTTCCAGCGTATTGGATGAGTTTGCGGTCGCGCGGCTGGCCAGCAATTGGTCGAGCCAGTCCGGGTCCATTTGTGGTTCGGAGGAGAACAACAGTCCGGTGTAATCCTGATGCGGCGGCGTGAAGATCTGGCTGCGCGAGCCGTGGTCGACCACCCTGCCCCGTTGCATCACCAGCACTTCATCGGCAATCGCGCGCACGGTGGCGACGTCATGGGTGATGAACAGGTAGGCGACGCCGAGCTGTTGTTGAATGCGGTTGAGCAGCTTGAGCACGCCTTCAGCCACCAGTTGATCGAGGGCCGAAGTGACTTCGTCGCAGATGATCAATTGTGGGTCGGCCGCCAGCGCGCGGGCAATGCAGATGCGTTGCTTTTGTCCGCCGGACAATTCACGAGGCTGACGCTCCATGAAGGTCGTCGGGTCGAGTTCGATCATCTCCAGCAGTTCGGCGACCCGCGCGCGCATGGCCTTGCCCTTGAGGCCGAGGTAGAACGTCAGCGGCCGGCCGATGATGTCGACGATGCGCTGGCGTGGGTTAAGCGCGGTGTCGGGGATCTGGTAGATCATCTGGATGCGCCGCAGTTGCTCCTTGCTGCGCTGGCGAAAGTCCGCCGGCAGTGGCTCGCCGTCGTACAGCACTTGTCCGTAAGTCGGTGGCAACAAACCAGTGATCAAGCGCGCCGTGGAGCTTTTGCCGCTGCCGGATTCACCAATCACCGCCAGTGTCTGGCCGCGATAGAGCTTCAACGAAACGTCGTGCAACACCGGTTGCTGACCGTAGCTGGCGCAGCTGTTGCGCAACTCCAGCAAAGGTTCTTCCTGCTGCGGGCAGGTTTTGGGCTCAGTGCGGAAACTGCGCACCGCCCACAGCGACTTGGTGTAGTCCTCCTGCGGATCGCCGAGCATCTTGCGGGTCTCGGCCTCCTCCACCAGTTTGCCGTGGCGCAACACCATGATCCGGTCGGCCATCTGCGCGACCACCGCCAGGTCGTGGCTGATGTAGATCGCGGCGCTGCCGTAGGTCTTCACCGCATCGCGAATCGCCGCCAGCACTTCAATCTGCGTGGTGACGTCCAGCGCGGTGGTCGGTTCGTCGAAGATGATCAGGTCCGGATGGCAGGCCATGGCCATCGCGGTCATGACGCGCTGCAACTGGCCGCCGGAGACCTGATGCGGATAGCGTTGGCCGATGGTTTCGGGGTTGGGCAGGCGCAGCACGCGATACAGCTCCACGGCCTCGCGCATGGCTTGTTCGCGGCTCATGCCGCCGTTCTTGACGGCGGTTTCTACATGTTGATCGATCAACCGATGGGCCGGGTTGAACGAGGCCGCCGCACTCTGTGCCACGTAGGCGATACGCAAACCGCGCAACTTGCGCAGGGCTTCGGGTTTGGCCTTGAGCAGATCGATGCCGTCGAAATGCACCGAGCCACCGGTAATCCGACAGCCGTCGCGGGTGTAGCCCATGGCCGACAGGCCGAGGGTCGACTTGCCTGCGCCGGACTCGCCGATCAGCCCCAGCACTTCGCCCCGTTGCAGGGTCAGGTCGATACCCTTGATCAGCGGATGCCACGCGTCTTCGTAGTGACCTTCGATGTGCAGGTCGCGGATTTCCAGCAAAGGTTTGGTGGTCGTCATATTCAGCATTCCTTGAGGCCGCTGGATTTGTGCAGCATCCAGTCGACGACGAAGTTGACGCTGACCGTGATCAAGGCCACGGCCAGGGCGGGCAGCAACGGGCTGATGTCGCCGAAGGTGATCAGTACGGCGTTGTCGCGGACCATGCTGCCCCAGTCGGCGGTCGGCGGTTGAATACCAAGGCCGAGGAACGACAGCGCACTGATGAACAGGAACACGAAGCAGAAGCGCAAGCCGAATTCGGCAATCAACGGCGCGGCCGCGTTCGGCAGTACTTCGCGGGTCACCAGCCAGTACAGGCCTTCACCGCGCAGGCGTGCGGCTTCGACGAAGTCCTGCACCACCACGTTCATCGCCACGGCGCGGGACAAGCGGAACACTCGGGTCGCGTCCAGCAGCGCAATCACCAGCACCAGCGACGTCGCGGTGGTGCCGACCACGCTGAGGATCAGCAAGGCGAAGATCAGTTGCGGAATCGCCATCAGGATGTCCACCACCCGCGACAAACCCTGATCGACCCAACCGCCCTTGATCGCCGCGATCAGGCCGCACGAGCCACCGAGCAGAAACGCCAGCACCGTGGTCAGGAACGCAATGCCCAGTGTGTTGCGCGCGCCGTAGACCAGACGGCTGAACATGTCGCGCCCCAGGTTATCGGTGCCCAACAGGAACTGCCCGCCCCATGGCGCGAAGCCCTCGCCCACCACTTGGGTTTCGCCAAACGGCGCCAAAATCGGAGCAAATAGCGCCACGAAGATGTACAGCACGATCACCAGCAGCCCGAACTTCGCGCTCAGCGGCGCGCGCATTAGTTGTTTGATCAGATTCATGGACTACCCCTTCGGATGCATCAGGCGTGGGTTGCTGGCAATCGACAGCACATCGGCGCTGGTGTTGAGCAGGATGTACGTCGCGGCAAAGATCAGGCTGCACGCCTGCACCACCGGGATGTCGCGCTTGGCCACCGAGTCCACCAGTAACTGGCCGAGCCCCGGATAGACAAACACCACCTCGACCACCACCACGCCGACCACCAGGTACGCCAGGTTCAACGCGACGACGTTGACGATCGGCGCCAACGCATTGGGCAAGGCATGGCGGAAGATGATCCGCGACTGGCTGATGCCCTTGAGCCGGGCCATTTCGATGTAAGGACTGGCGAGCAGGTTGATCAGGGATGCGCGAGTCATGCGCATCATCTGCGCGATCACCACCAGGCTGAGGGTTGCCACCGGCAGTACCGAGCGGTCCAGTATCGTGCCGAGGGACGCGTCCGGCGCGAGGTTGGAAATGCTCGGGAACCAGTTGAGCTTCACCGCGAACACCAGGATCAGGATGTAGGCGACGAAGAACTCGGGGAACGACACCGCGCTCAGGGCCGAGGTGTTGAGCAAGCGGTCGAACCAGCTATTGCGGTACAACGCGGCGAGCATGCCCAGCAGCAACGCCAATGGCACCGACACCAGCGCCGCCAGCAATGCGAGGCTGAAGGTGTTGCCCAAACGCGCGCCGACCAGTTCGGCGATGGGCCGCTGGTTGGCCAGCGACACGCCGAGGTCACCGTGCAGCAGTTGCCAGATCCAGTGACCGAAACGGGTCAGCGGCGGCAGGTCCAGGCCTAATTGCGCGCGGTAGGCGGCCACGGTTTCCGGGGTGGCGGACTGGCCGAGCATGGCCTGGGCGATGTCGCCCGGAAGCAGGCCGACGGCGAGAAAGATAATCACCGATACGGCGAACAATGACAGCAGGCCCAAGGCCAAGCGCTGACTTAACAGCTTGAAAATACTTCTCATCGTGCGGTTCCTTGAATTGGGCACGCTGGTGAAGATTGCAAATTCCACTGTGGGAGCTGGCTTGCCAGCGATAGCGGTATGTCAGCCAACAACTAAGTCGACTGTTACGGCGCCATCGCGGGCAAGCCCG
Organism: Pseudomonas sp. SDO5591_S426; assembly: GCF_054070755.1. NCBI lineage: Bacteria > Pseudomonadati > Pseudomonadota > Gammaproteobacteria > Pseudomonadales > Pseudomonadaceae > Pseudomonas > Pseudomonas sp. SDO5591_S426. Next base: position 4,310 of record NZ_JBSVXD010000083.1, read on the forward strand.
CTCCCACAGGGATCTTCATGGGTTGATAGATCGAAGTTTCACGCCTGCCACCACCGCTCAATCACCCGCAACCCGTCCAGCTCACCGTAAGGCGCGGTCTGTCCGCCATGGGCAACCTTGTTGGAACGCGCCGCCACCGAACTGGCAAACAACGGCACAATCGCCCCGCCGTCATCGCGGCACAGCGCCTGCATTTCGTTGTACATCTCGCGGCGCAGCGGGTCGTTCATCTCGCCACGGGCGGCGTTGAGCAGTTGATTGAAACGCGCGTTATCCCAGTGGGTTTCGTTCCACGCCGCACCCTTGGCGTAACCGATGCTGAACATGCGGTCGGCGGTCAGGCTGGAGTACCAGAACGACGTAGTGAATGGTTGTTTCATCCAGACGTTGGAGAAGAAACCATCGGCGGGTTCACGCACCACGTCGATGTCGATCCCGGCCGCGCGCGCCTGTTCCTTGAACAGCACCGAGGCGTCGACGGCGCCGGTGTACGCGGCGTCGGAGGCTTGCAGGCGCACCTTGAGCGAATCCAGGCCGGCCTTTTTCAGGTAAAAGCGCGACTTGTCCGGATCGTAAGTGCGCTGTTCCAACGCGGTATTGATGAAGCGACTGCCAGGCTGGATCGGATGGTCGTTGCCCACCAGGCCATAACCGTGCAGCACTGAAGCCAGCAAGGTTTCGCGGTTGATCGCGTGCTTCATCGCCAGGCGCACATCGTTGTTCTGGAACACTTGGCTGTCGGTGAGCATCGGGAAGGTGTAGTGCTGAGCGCCTTTGGTTTCTTCTATCACCAGGTTCGGATTGCGCTTGAGCAGCGCGACGGTTTTCAGGTCGACCTTGTTGATCACGTCCACTTGACCGGTGACCAGTGCGTTGACCCGCGCTGCGCCGTCCGCGATGGCGATCAATTCGGCGCTGGCGAAGTGCGCGCGCCCCGGTTTCCAGTAATCGGGGCTGCGTTCCAGGGTCATGCGCACGCCCGGCTCGAAGTCCTTGAGGCGATAACCGCCAGTGCCGACGCCGGCCTTCCAGTCGGGCACGCCGTCCTTGCTCGGCATGATCACCAAGTGATAGTCGGCCACCACGTAGGAGAAATCGGCGTTGCCCGACTTCAATTCGAACACCACGCTGTCGCTGCCATTGGCGCTGACTTTGGCGACGTCGCCCAACACGGTTTTGGCGGCCGAGGTGGATTTCTCGCCGAGGTGATGCTGGATCGACGCCACTACATCTTCGGCGTCCAGGGTTTTGCCGCTGTGGAAGGTCACGCCCTGGCGCAGTTTGAAGGTCCAGACGCGGGCGTCCGGGGTCGAAGTCCAGCTCTCTGCGAGTTCAGGGATGGCGGTGCCGTCGACGGCGATTTCGGTGAGCGTGTTATAGACCGCCGAGAAACCGACGAAGGTGAAGGTGTCGGCCCAGGAACCCGGATCCTTGGAGTCCGTGGTGCTGCCACCGGCCAGGCCCAAACGCAAAACACCGCCCGGTTTCGGCGTGGCCTCTTCGGCGAAGGCACCAAACGGCAGGCCCATGGAGAACGCCCCGGCTACCGCCGCCGCAGTCGCGCTGTACTTGAGAAAGTCCCGGCGCGGAAAGCTGAATTCATGGTTCGCTTGAGTAATCTTGTTTTTGTTATCGCTCATTGCATTGCCCCTGATCAAAAGCTAATGGAATTCCAATTCAAAACCACGCAAAGCACCGGGCCAAGGCCCGGTGCGTACAACGTTTGAATCGCCAACTGTCACACCTGGATCGCCTTCACTTCGACGAATTCGTTCAGCCCTTCTTCCCCCCACTCCCGACCATTGCCCGACTGTTTGTAGCCACCGAACGGCGCCTGATAGTTGAACGCCGCACCATTGAGAAAGCACTGCCCGGCGCGCATTTGCCGGCCCAGTTGCAAGGCGCGCTCGGCGCTACCGGCCCAGACGCCGCTGGACAAACCAAACGGCGAGTCATTGGCAATCTGGATCGCTTGCGCCTCATCGGCGTAAGGAATCAGGCACAGCACCGGGCCGAAGATTTCTTCCTGGGCGATGCGCATGCGGTTGTCGACATCGGCGAACAGCGTCGGGCTGACATAAAAGCCGCGTTCGAACGTAGAGGGCGTGTCACCGCCGCACAGCAATCGCGCGCCTTCCTGTTGCCCGACCTTGATGTAGTCGAGCACGGTGCGCCGTTGCCCGGCCGAGCACATCGGGCCGAGAAAACTTTGCGGGTCGAGTGGATCGCCCATGCGCAGGCTCAGGGTTTCCGCGAGTGCCAATTCCACGGCTTCGGCATAACGACTGGCCGGCAGCAGCATGCGGGTCAACGCGGTGCAGGTCTGGCCGGAGTTAATCATCACGTCCTGCACGCCGTAACGCACAGCGGCCGCCAGATCCGCGTCTTCAGCAATCAACAGCGGCGACTTGCCGCCCAGTTCCAGGCACACCCGTTTCACCGAAGGCGCTGCCGCTTGTGCGACGCGAACACCGGCGCCGGTAGAGCCGGTGAACGACACCATGTCCACGTCCGGATGCTTGGCCAACGCTTCGCCGACTTTTGAACCCGGGCCGCTGACCAGGTTGAACACCCCGGCCGGCAGGCCGATGGCTTCGATCATCTGCGCCAGCAAAAACGCGTGCAGCGGGGTTTCCTGGCTCGGCTTGACCACCACCGTACAACCAGCGGCCAGTGCGGGCGCGAGTTTGCCGATCAACTGGTGCAACGGGTAATTCCACGGGTTGATGAAGGCACAGACGCCGACCGCTTCGCGAATCACCAGCGAATTGCCGACCTCGCGCACTTCGTCCATCAGGTGCGCCAGTTCGACGTATTGCTCAAGGCCTTCGATCGGCCCGTCAACCTGCACCGAGCGACACCACTGCACCGGCATCCCCAGTTCAGCGGTGATCACCGCGGCCATTTCATCGGCGCGAGTCCGCAGTTGTTCGGCGAGTGCACGGATATAACCGGCGCGCACGCTGGAAGGCGTACGCGACCATGATTCAAACGCTTTGCGTGCGGCCGCCACAGCGTTGTCAACGTCGCGTTCATCGCCAAGCGGAACGCTGCCGGCCACTTCCTCGGTGGCCGGGTTTATCACCTCGGCGATGCCCTGCCCCGACGGGGTTTGCCAGCGTCCATCAATAAACAGTGCCTTGTGGTTAAGCATGTACCTGAGCCTCCATTAATTCGTGGGCACAACGGGCGATGCGCTGACAGGCATCACGCAGCGGAGCGGCGCCGACCACCAGGCCGAGGCGAATGTGCCCGGCGGCGCTTGGACCGAAAGCTTCACCGGCCAATACCGAAACGCCGTGGCGATCGAGCAAGCGGTCGGCAAACGCCTGGGCGCTGAGCCCGGTTTCGCGGATGTCGACCATCACGAACATCCCGCCATCGGGCTTCAACGCCCGCACACCGGGGCAATCGGCAAGGCTGTCGCAGACCAGATCGCGGCGCTGGCGATAGGCTTCGCGCATGGCTTCCAGCTCTGGCAGGTTGCTTTCCAGCGCAATGACCGCAGCGTCCTGGATGAAATCCGGCGAACCGTAAAGCATGCACAACGCGAGGTTTTCCAGGTGCGCGGCCAGCGATGGCGGCGCCACCACCCAGCCGACGCGCCAACCGGTCATGGCGTGGGATTTCGACAGGCTGTTGAGCGTCGCGGTGCGTTCGGCCATGCCCGGCAGGCTCGCCGGGCTAACGTGTTCACCTTCGAATAGCAATTCGCTGTAGACCTCATCGGAAATCAGCCACAGATCGTGACCGATACACAGTTCGGCCAATGCCTCCCAAGTGCTGCGCGGCAGGCTTGCGCCAGACGGGTTGTGCGGGCTGTTCAAGGCCAGCGCCCGGGTACGCGGGGTGATGCGTGTCGCCACGTCTTCCGGCAATACGCGGAAGCCGTTTTCCGAACGCACCGGCACTGGCACGACTACGGCGCCGCAAGCGCCGAACACTGCTTCATAGGTGACGTACATCGGTTCGGCGACGATCACTTCATCGCCCGGATTGAGTACGCATTGCGCGACGCTGAACAGCGCGCATTGCGCCCCGGCCAGCACCGTGACCTGATCCGCCGAGACGGTTTGACCACTGCGCTGGCGGTAACGCTTGGCGATGGCTTCGCGCAAGGCACGCTTGCCGCGCACTTCGGCGTAATGGGTGTTGCCGTTCAGCAGACTGTCGATGGCGCCTTGCACGATGGGTACCGGCGTGTCGAAATCCGGATCGCCCACGGACAGCAACAGAATGTCTTCGCCCTGTTCGCGCAGTGCCAAAGCGCGGTAGTGAATGTCCCACGCGGCGGCGCCATCACCGGCAATACGTTGAGTCAGATCGGAAAAGCGCATGGCTTCATCCCCTTGAAATACACGTCAATGCGCACAGGCATGCTTGAGTTCGATCAGCGTCACGCCGTTGCGCTTGAAGCCGTGGCGCAGGTCGGTTTGCAATTCGGCCAGGCTTTGCGGCTGGGTCACGGTGCAACCGAACGCACGGCCAAGGGCGGCGAAATCCGGGTTGCGCGGCAATACGCCGATCGGTTCGATGTCCAGGCCAAGCATGTCGTCGCGGATCTGCCCCAGGGCATCGTTGTTCCACAGCAGCACCACCAGCGGGCTGTCCAGTTCCTCGACCGCCGTCGCCAGTTCCTGCGCGGTGTAGAGGAAACCGCCGTCGCCCACCAACACCAGGCCCGGGCGTTGCGGCGCACCGAATTTGGCGCCGATGCCAGCCGGCAAGCCGTAGCCCAAGGTGCCGTAGCCGGTCGGGTGCAACCAGCTGCGGATTGCCTGACTGTCGAAGGCGTAGTTGCCGGTGTAGGCCAGTTGCGTCATGTCGGTGCTGATGAAAGCGTTTTCCGGCAGCTCCGCAGCGATACGCTCGAGAATCGATTGATGAATCGACTGCAACGGGCCATGGCCGGCCTTGACCGCTTCACGCAGTGCGGCCACCGAGGCAACGGCTGCGCCGGCGTCGCGTACGTCCGACGGCAGACGTTCCAGCAAGCCGCTGAGGGTCTGTTGCGCATCGCCGTGCAACGCCACGGCGCATGGATAGAAGTCGTTGAACTTGCGCGGATCGATGTCCACCCGCAGCAGTTCAGCATTGAGCGGCAGGCGTTCACGCCAGTAATCGGTGTCGGCCATTTCCGTGCCGACTGCCAGCACCACGTCGGCTTCGGCAATAAGGTTCCAGCCCGGCTCCACGCACAGCGATGAACCGGCATTCAGTGGAGCGTCCGGTGGCAGCAAGCCTTTGCCGGCGACGCTGGTGAACAGCGGCGCGGCCAAACGGTTGCTGATTTCTTGCAGCTGCGAAACAGCATTCAACGCACCCCCACCGGCGATGATCATCGGCCGTTTTGCGCTGTTGAGTTTGGCCACCGCTTCATCGAGCGCCGTGGCGGATGCAGGACCACGTCCCGGACGACGCACCACGTCGTTGCTCCAGTCGCGGGCAATCGGGGCCGCCAACACATCCAGCGGCACCGAAATGTGCACCGGGCGCGGACGCTCGCTGTCGAACACCGCGTAGGCACGGGCGATCAGTTCCGGCAAGTCTTCGGCGGTCAGGGCCACGGCCGAGAACGCGGTGATCGGCGCGGTCATCGCGCGTTGATCCTGACACTCGTGCAGGATGCCCCAACCCTTGCCGAGGCTGGCGGTGTGGTTGACGCTGGAAATCACCAGCATCGGAATCGAGTCGGCGTAAGCCTGGCCGATGCCGGTGGCGGCATTGGTCACGCCGGGGCCGGTGATGATGAAGCACACGCCGGGTTTGCCACTGACTCGCGCATAGCCGTCGGCCATGAAACTGGCGCCCTGTTCGTGACGCGTCAGGACGTGGCGGATGCCGCTGCCGGGCAAGCCGCGATACAGCTCCAGGGTGTGCACGCCGGGAATGCCGAACACCGTATCGACACCGTAGTTGGCCAGCAGGCGCACCAGCGCCTGGCCACCGGTCAAGGTTTTGCTTTGCATGTTCAGATCCTCACGCATGGCCGAGGCGAATCAACGCATCGACCGCAGTCGTGCCATCGGCACCGACCAACAATGGGTTCACATCGAGTTCGAGCAATTGACCGGCGTTCTCGCAGGCGTAATCGGCCACGGCACGGATCGCCGTGACTAACGCATCGAGATCCGCCGTTTCGCGACCGCGAAACCCTTGCAGCAATGCCGCGCTGCGCAGGCTCAACAAAGCATTGCGGATCGCGCCGTCTGTGGTCGGCAGCAACAGGCTGCGACTGTCCTTGAGCAACTCCACCAGAATCCCGCCAGCGCCAATCACCAGCGCCAGGCCGAAATCGTTTTCGCGCTTGATGCCGACGATCAGTTCGGCCAGCGGTGGCTTGGCCATCGGTTCCAGCAGCAGTTGATCGAACGGAACGCCCGGCGCATAAGCCGCGATGCTCGTGTTCATTTTTTCCAGTGCCGCGCTTAACGCTGCGCCATCCTTGAGATTCAGTGCCACGGCTCCGGCTTCGGTCTTGTGGGGCAGTTGCGCGCTGACGGCTTTGAGTACCAGCGGATAACCCAGTGACTCGGCATCCTTCAGGGCTTTCTGCGGAGTGCTCAATACGCCGTTTGGAATCGGTAGGCCGAAGGCTTTTAACGCCTGTTTGGAATCCCATTCATTGAGCAACTGGCCGTCGCCTTCAAGCGCTTGCGGGCACAGCGGCACCAAGGCCGATTCGCCCAGATCCAGCAACGCCTGACGATTGCGCTGATAACCGGCAATGCGGCCCCATGCAGCCAAACCATCCTCGACACCTTGCAACGCCGCCACGCCTTGGGCGTGCAGACGTTCGCGGGCATGAGCCGGCAACAACTCAGGGAACGCCGAGGTGACAAAACCGGTCTTGCCGTGACGCACCAGCGCTTTGCAGAACAAGTCCAGCAGCAGGTCGCATTCCTTGCGCTCGCCGGTGAATTCCGCCGGGTAGTCGAGTACCAGCATCGCTGCGTCGGCTGGCGTGTGCAGGGCGCTGTCGAGCATGGTGTTCAAGGCATCGCCATCGCCCCAGATCGCCGTGGTGAAATCCAGCGGGTTTACCAGGTTGGCGTAGGTCGGCAGCACCTGCGCCAGTTCGCCAACCTGGCCGTCATCGAGTTTCGGCAAGCCCAGGTCGTTGCGCTCGGAATAGTCGGCGATCAGCCCGGCATCGCCACCGGAACAGGCCAGTGCGATCAGGCTGTTGCCCGCCGGCAGGTTGCCGCACGCGGCGGCTTTCAGGGTTTCGACAAAACTCACCGGGCCACTGACGCGGATCACCCCGAGGCGATCGAACAGTGCGTCGTACAGCGCATCGGAACCGGACAGGGAACTGGTGTGGCTCAGGGCCAGTTCGGCACCGATCTGAGAGACGCCGGTTTTCAGCGCGATGATCGGGATGCCCTTCTCCAATGCCTTGTGCGCGGCGCGGGCAAAACCCGGTACGTTTTTCAGGCCTTCAAGGTGCAGGCCGATGGCAGTAACGCGCGGCTCATCGAGCAGCACGTCCAGCAATTCGGCCACGCCCAGTTGCGCCTGATTGCCGACCGAGGCCATGTAGGCCACCGGCAGCGAGCGGTCGCTCATCGACAGGTTGTAGGCGAAGTTGCCGCTCTGGGTCAGCACCGCCACGCCCTTCTCCACCGCTTTGCCGCCATGGGCCACCGGCCACAGCGCGGAGCTGTGCAGGTAGTCGAGCAAGCCGTAGCAGTTGGGGCCGAGCAAGGCCATGTCGCCTGCCACTTCGATCAATTTTTGTTGCAGGGCCTGGCCTTCAGCGCCGGTCTCGGCGAAACCCGAGGCGTAGCAGATCGCCCCGCCTGCGCCGATGGCGGCCAGTTCGGCGACGCAGCTCAGTGTCAGATCGCGATTGGTGGCAATGAAGACTGCATCAGGGCCACACGGCAATTCAGCAATGCTGCGCACGCACGGCACGCCTTCAAGGCTGTCGTGCTGCGGATTGACCAGCCACATTTGCCCTTGGTAGCCGCCCTCGGCGCAGCGCTTGAGCGCGCGCGCCATGCTGCGGCCGCCGACAAACGCCACGTGTTGCGGCGCAAGCATGCGCTTGAGGTTGTCGCGAATGGATTGAGACATGGACATTCTCCGGACGGATCAGCGCAACAGTGGCCGCAGCAATTCGCGGGAAATGATGTGGCGCTGGATTTCCGAGGTGCCTTCCCAGACTCGCTCGATCCGCGCGTTACGCCAGATACGCTCCACCGGACTTTCATCCATCAGGCCCATGCCACCGAAGATCTGCACCGCCTCATCGGCAGCGCGACCCAGCACTTCGCTGGCGAACAGCTTGGCCATGCCGGCCTCGCCATCAGTCATGGTGCCCTGATCCATTTTCCACGCGGTGTGCAGGGTCAGCAGTTCAGCGGCACGGATTTGCGTGGCCATGTCGGCCAGCTTGAACGACACACCCTGGAAGTTGCCGATGGCCTGGCCGAATTGCTTGCGGTCCGCCGCCCATTGCAGGGATACGTCGAGTGCGCGCTGAGCCTGACCGACGCAGTTGGCCGCGACCATCACGCGCCCGGCGGTCAGCCAGGCGTTGGCCACTTCCCAGCCCTTGCCGACTTCGCCCAGCACTTTGCTGGCCGGTACACGGCAGTCGTCGAAGAACATTTCGAAGGTGTGATAACCACGGTTGCTCACGCACTTCGGGCCACGGCGGATGGTCATGCCAGGGGTGTTGCGGTCGACCAGGAACGAGGTCACGGCGTTGCGCTTTTTGCCGTTTTGTTCGTAGGTGTCGGTCACGGCGAAGACGATGGCGAAATCGGCGTGGCCGGCGTGGCTGATGAAATGTTTGCTGCCGTTGAGGACGAAATCATCGCCCTCACGCACGGCGCGGGTCTGGATCGCGTTGGCATCGGAACCGGCGCCTGGTTCGGTCAGCGCGAAGCAGTCGATTTTCTCGCCCTGAATGCATGGCAACAGGTAGTCGTTGATCTGGTCACCGGTGCAGGCCATGAGGATCTTTGACGGCCGTGCGACGAACACGTGCAGCGCCCAGGACACTTTGGACAGCTCACGCTCGATCAGCGCCTGGGACAGATAGTCGAGACCGCCACCGCCGACTTCTTCCGGCATGTTGAAGGCATAGAAACCGGCGGCAATCGCCTTGCCGCGTATCTGCGCTGCCAGTTCCGGGGAAACCTCATCGGCGCGATCGACCTCGGTTTCGTAAGGCAGCAGTTCCTTTTCGACGAAGCTGCGTACCGAGTCCACCAACATTTCTTGTTCTTGGGTCAGTTGGAAATTCATGCTGCTACCTGTTGTTCGTGTGCTGATAGAGGGGTGCGAGGCTTAGCGGCCAATAAAGCGTGCCGGGCGTTTTTCCATGGCCGCGCGCAGGGCTTCGCTGCCGTCTTCGCTGCGACCGCAGAGCAGGCCGGCAGCCAGTTCCGCTTGCAGTTGTTCGGGCAGGCTGCGCTCGGCACCTTCACGCATGAGCTTTTTGGTCTGGGCGAAGGCAAAGGTCGGCCCGGCGGCGAGGCGCGTGGCGAGTTCGTTGGCGACGGTCAGCAGTTGCTCATCGGCGCAGACTTCGCCGACCAGCCCGGCAGCCAACGCACGGTCAGCGCCCCACAGTTCGTCGAGGAACAACAGGCGCTTGGCTTGCTCGCTGCCGATCAGGCGCGGTAGGTGCCAACTGGCACCGGCGTCCGGCGAGTACGCCATGCTGGTGTAACCGGCCTTGAAGCGCGCCGACTGCCCGGCGATGCGCAGGTCGCAGCACAGGGTCAGATCCATCCCGGCGCCGACGGCGGTGCCGTTGATGGCGGCGATGGTCGGTTTTTCCAGGCTGTGCAGGCGGGTCATCAGGGCGTGGGCGGTTTCGGTCCAGCCGTAGGTTTCCAGCGCGCCCCGGGCTTCGGCGTCGGCCCACTCATCGAGGTCGGCGCCGGCACAGAAGCTGCGACCGCTGCCGGTCAACACGACGACGCGCACGGCAGGATCGGAATTGAAGGTATCGAGCAAGGCATGCAGGTTTTTCAGCGTCGGGATGTCCAGCGCATTGCGCTGGGCGGTGCGATTGAGCGTGATCCAGGCAACGCCTGCTTCGACCTGACTGAGCAACGAATCATGAGTAGTCATGCGAATCCTCGAATTATTGTGATTGGTCTGAGGTGATGCGACTTGAGGTCATACTAAACGAGTGTTCAGTAAGGCGGCAATCGGCGATGAAATAAGCTGTAACAGCTGTAAAAATCAGCTATCCAGTTGTATTTAAAGGATTTTTCTAGAAAGATCGGGTTCGGGCGGCTGACACTGTTACAACTTCGAACAACTACCCACAGGCACCACAAAAACAACTGTGGGAGCCAGCCTGCTGGCGATGACGGCATCACATTCAACATCTCTGTTGACTGATACACCGCTATCGCCAGCAGGCTGGCTCCCACAGGGGATGTGCTGGATTGAAGGAATTACGTGGTAGGCAAGCTCGGCGCCAACACGCCCTGACGCTTGCGATGAACCAGGAAGTACGCGCCATAACACAGCGCAATAAACCCGAAGCCCCAATACAGCGATGGCCGCTGGGTTTCATCCAGTGCAAGGAACACGAACAGCGAACAGCACAGCGTGATGCACATCAGCGGCAACACCGGGAACCACGGCGCGCGGTATTTCAGGTCGCTGAGTTTGTTGCCGTCACGCAGCCAGGCCTTGCGGAACTTGTACTGGGCCAGCGCGATGACGATCCAGGTCACGGTGCCGGACATGCCGCTCACCGCCATCAGCACCATGAACAAGGTGTCCGCCGCGACAAAACTGGTCATCAACGACACCAACGCAAAGCACAGGGTGATGCTCAACGCTCGCAGCGGCACGCCGCGCTTGCTCAGCGGCGACAGGCTTTTCGGCGCCATACCGGTTTTCGACATCGCCCACAGAATGCGCGTCGACGCGTACAGCCCGGAGTTGCCCACCGACAGGATCGCTGTGAGGATCACGAAGTTCATCAGGTCAGCGGCGTACGGAATGCCAACCATGTCGAACACCTGCACGAACGGACTTTCCATCAGCCCCGCCTGCTGCCACGGCACGATGGCCGACAGCACGATGATCGCCAGCACGTAGAAGATCAGCACGCGGAATACCACGTTGCGCACGGCACGGGGAATGCTCTTTTCCGGCTGATCGGTTTCACCGGCAGCCACGCCCATGATCTCGCAACCCTGGAAGGCGTAGACCACGGTCATCATCACCGCGAACACGGCGGACAAACCGTTGGGAAACAACGAATCGCCAATCAGGTTGGTCGCCATTGGCGCGGGCGCTCCGCTGCTCAGCGGTATCGCGCCGAAGATCACCAGCACGCCAACCACGATAAAACCAAGAATCGCCGCGACCTTGATCCCGGAAAACCAGTACTCCGCTTCACCGAACGCACGGGTCGCCATGGCATTGATGCCGAACAGCACCACCACGAACAGCGCCGACCAATACCAGATCGGCACCTCCGGAAACCAGCGGGTCATCAGCATGCCGGCAGCGGTGAACTCCAGGCCGACGGTGGTCGCCCAGCTCATCCAGTAGACCCAGCCGATCATGAAACCGGTGGCTGGCCCGATGTATTGGGTGGCGTGGGTCTGGAACGAGCCGGATACCGGCATCTGCACCGACAGTTCACCGAGGCAGACCATCACCAGGTACATCAGGAATCCGGCGACCAGGTACGCCAGAATCGCGCCCACCGGACCGCCCTGATTGATGATCACACCGGAGCCCATGAACAGCCCGGTACCGATCACGCCGCCCAGCGACAGCATGAAAATGTGCCGGCTCTTCAGGGCGCGGGTGAGCTGGATGCCTTTGCGATCGATGTTTTCACTCATGTCCGGCACCTCAACAGTTGATGAGGCAGACAGCGCATGACAGGACGTCACGGCGCGGGGAAGGATCAGCTTTACGGCAATTCATTATTATTATCTCCAATAAGCTTCGAAGACCGCGCTGCGGCGGTTGCGTCGATTATTGGAAAGCCATGTAAGGTCGAGTTGAACGTAAAGATCGAAGTTGTGAAAAGTCGTAACAAACTTGTACGTCAGCTCTGCAACAGGTGTTCCAGCGTCTGTAGCGCGTGCTTGCAGTGCTCATGAACCGTAGGCGCCAACTGCTCAATGGCCGATTGATCGTTAATCAGCGCGGCTTCTTCCACCGATCTCAGCACGCCAGCCAAGGCACGAAAGCCCAGTGAGTCGCAGCTTCCCGCCAAACGGTGGGCCAGGTGCGCGATTTCAGTGAAGTCGTCGGCTTCAATGGCTTCGCTCAATGCCTCGCGATGCTGGACGATCGAATCGCGCAGCACCGCCAGCAACCCTTGCACCTTCTGCTCGCCGAGCAGATTGCGGTGGGTTTGCAGCAGCGGCCAGTCGATGGCGACGTCATCCTGCACCGGTTTTGGCGTTATCAATTGCCCGTTCAGCACCTTGCGCAGATTGTCCAGCTTCAGTGGCTTGGACAGCACGCCATCCATACCGGTATCCAGATAACCGCGTACTAGCGCCGGCTGCACACTGGCGGTCAGGGCGAAAATGCGTGCCGTGCGGTTCGGCCCGTCGAGGCTGCGGATCTGTTTGCACAATTGCACACCGCTCATGCCCGGCAGATGTACATCCAGCAGAATCAGATCGAATGTTTGCGCGGCGCACTGCACCAACGCCTGTTCGCCCTCCTCGGCCAGCCACACCTGATGGCCATCCCGTTGCAGCAGGCCCTTGACCACTTCACGATTGAGCGCCACGTCTTCGACCACCAGCACCTTCAATGCCGGCCCGGCAACCGCCATCGGCACCTGCGCCGTCACACCGGCAGCAGGCTGCAACGTCAGCTCGAACCAGAAACAACTGCCCTGCGCGACTTCACTGGTAACTCCAATGCTGCCGCCCATTTGCTCCACCAGGTGTTTGCAAATCGCCAGGCCCAACCCGGTACCGCCAAAGCGCTGCGCCACTTCCTCGCTGGCCTGGGTGAAGCGCTCGAAAATCTTCGCCTGCATCTGCGGCGCAATGCCGATGCCGTTGTCGGTGACGCTCACCCGCAGGCGATCGCCGCTAACCCCTTCGGGCTCCGTGAGCAGCGCCACTTCGACACTGACCTCGCCGCCCTCAGTGAACTTGATGGCGTTGGCCAACAGGTTACTCAAGACTTGTCGCAAGAATTGCTCGGCACCGTGGTGATGTTCGGCCACCCGCTGATCGACCCGGCAATGCAGGATCGTGTCGTTGTTCAGCGCCTTGGGTTCCAGCAGGGTCAGCACTTCGTCGAGCAACTGACGAATCGAGAAGTCCACCGGCTCGGGCAGGCTCACGCCCTCCTCCAGTTTGGCGAAAAACAGCACTTCATTGAGGATGGTCAGCAAACCCTCGCCCGCCTTGTGCAAGGCATCCAGCCGTTTGCTGTCCTGCTGATCCAGGCTCGCGCCGCGCAGTAACTCGGCCATGCCGAGGATGCCGTTGAGTGGCGTGCGTAGCTCGTGACTCATGGTCGCCAAAAAACGCGACTTGGCGAGGTTGGCCGCTTCCGCTTCGTCCTTGGCGCGCATCAGGCTGGCGGTGCGCCGCTCGACCATTTTCAGCAATTCATCACGGTTGTCCTGCAAAGCCAGGCGATCGCTTTCGCGGCGATCGATGTCATTGAGGATCGCCCGGCGCATGTCGTCCAGGGCGTAGGCCACGGTGTCGATCTCGTCTTTTTGTGCGCTGCGCTGCTTGTCGAGACGCAGCGGCTCGTGCCAATCACCGGCAGCAATACGCCGGGCAAATTCAGCCATGACTTTCAGGTGTCGGGTCACCAATCGGTAAAACAACCCCGACAGCGCCACCGCCAGGCCACAGAGAAATACTGCCATCCACAACAGGCTGGTCAAACCGGTGGCATACAGACGCTGATACACCGCGCCCAGATCGGTGCTGACTTCCAGTTCGCCGAGGTGACGCAACGGGCCGGATGGCGGTTGATAATCCAGGGCAAATCGCTCGATACGCAGTGGGCCGATCGGTTCAGGATTGCCGTGCAGCAAATCGAAATCGGGGCTGCTCAGGTGTACCCGCGCCACATCGGAAAAATCCACCAGACCGCGCAATTGCACGTTCAACTGCTCCTGGTTCAAATCCCACAGGCTGCGTTCCAGGCTCGCCAGGTAGCCGGCGCGGATCAGCTCCATGCGCGCGTCGATATCGCGCATTTCCCGGCGGTATTCGATGTACAGCTGCACGCTGCTGGCGAGTACGGTGAAGCACAGGCTGAACAACAGAATGAACAGCAACAGCCGTCGCAACAGTCCACCGGGTCGGGCGCGGATCATTGCGCGTTCGCCGGCAGGTTGATCATGTCGCGGTAAGTCACTTCGCTTTCATTGAGCAGGCGTTCGATGTCACCGGCATCGACCATGCGCTGCAATTGCTCGTTGATCTGCGGCATGAGCACGGCCAGCGGCGAACGACGGGAAACCGCGACCCGCAAGTAATCCACGCTCAGGGCCTTGGGCAAGGCCACGATGTCTTGGGCACCGGGCAGGTTCTGCACGTAGAGCTCGCCGGTGCGGCGCTCCTGGGTGATGAAATCGATGCGCCCGCGAATCAGCTTGCCGAAGTTCTGGCGGCTGTCGGAGACCCATTCGATGTTGTTGTTTTGCGCGACCATGCGATCGAATTCCACGCCATAACTTTCACCGAACAGCAGGCCGCCACGGTAACGGGACAGATCTTCCAGCCTCTCGAACTTCACCGGATGCTGGCGATTGACGAACAACGCCACCTCTTCGCGCAACACCGGCACCGAGGAAAACAGCATGCTCTGTTCCCGCTGCGAAGTGCTGTAGGCAAGTACCACGTCGACCCGGCCCTCGGCGGCGTCAAGCAGGCAACGCTTCCAGTTGCCCAGCACCACGATCTCGACTTCGTAGCCGAGTTGGCCGAACAGTTTTTTCACCACGCTCGGCGCCAGACCACGAACCTGTTTGCCGTCGCTCCAGGAAATCGGCGGATACACCGGGTAGTCGCAATAACGAACTTTTTCCGCCGCCTGCGCAGTGCCCGCCAACACCAACATCAACAAGAGCAATCGCCTCAAGGCAATCACGCCGCCAGGCTGGCAGTGAACAGGTAACCGGCGCCGTGGATGGTGATGATCAGTTGCGGTTCGGCCGGGTCGTCGTGCAACTTGCGGCGCAAACGGCCCACCAGCACGTCGATGGAGCGGTCGTTGGGCACCCATTCGCGGTTGCGGATCTGGTCCATCAACTGGTCGCGGCTGAGGGTGTGGCCGCTGTTGCGCAGGAACACGCTGAGCAACTGGAATTCGCCGTGGGTCAGCAGGGTTTCGCTGCCTGAAGGATCGATCAGGCGTCGACGGTCAGTGTCCAGCGCCCAATCGGCAAACTGTTTGACGGGTTTGGAAACAGCCGCGACCGGTTGTGGAGTTTGCGCATGACGAACCCGGCGAATCAGGTTTTTCGCCCGCGACACCAGTTCACGCGGATTGAGCGGTTTGATCACGTAGTCATCGGCGCCGCATTCGAGGCCGACGATGCGGTCGATTTCATCGTTGCGCCCGGTGATCAGGATGATCCCGACTTCCGAACGCACCCGCAGTTCGCGGGTCAGGGTAAGGCCATCCTTGCCCGGCAAGCGGATATCGAGCATGACCAGGTCAACGGCCTGGCTGGCCAGAAAGGCCTCGGCCAGCTCCGCCGTGGCGGCGCAATGAACGTCGTAGCCTTCCTGGGACAGGTAGGCATGCAACAGTTCGCGAATCAGCGGATCGTCGTCGACGATCAGTACCCGAGGAGTCATTGCTGGGTGTCCCGCACAGGCCCGAAGGCGTATTTCTTATTAGAGTGTTTTGTTGCTTCAGCGCCAGAGAGTAGCCACTGTTGAACAGGTGATCAACAGCTACTCGTCTGCCCACAAAAGCGCTGCCGGCCACCAGCCTGCAAACCGTCGACCCAGGCTTCACAGATCTGCATGCCCTGCTCCGGGGTGAAAGTGCCAGGGTTCAGGCCCAACTCCAGCCAGAGGCCATCGAGCAAGGCGCTGAGGCTGATCGCGGCGAGATCGGCGTCGAAGTTTTCCCAGCCCTCTTCCTGCGCCAGTTCCATCAACACCTTGCGCAGGATGGCGCGGTACTCGCCATAGGAATGATCGTGAGCCTGGTTGATCGCCTCGGCGGTTTTCACCGCGCCCCAGAACGCCAGCCAGGCGTCGATCAGTTGCGGGTCGAGCAATTCGGCGGAAAACGAACCACGGAAAAACGCCGACAAACGCTCGCGGGCGTTGGGTGCGGCTTGCTCCATGGCGTCGCGCAACAGCGTCATGACGCGTCCAGTGATCGCCATGTAAGCCTCGGCCACCAACTCATCCTTGCCGGAATAGTGATGGCTGATCAGCCCCACCGAAACGCCCGCCTCGGCGGAAATCTTGCGAATCGAAGCGCCCTGGAAACCATGACGCTTGAGGCACACCAGCGTTGCCTCGATCAGATTGGCCTTGCGCAACTCCGGTTCCATGCGGGAAAAACGGGCTTCCTGATTCATGGCGACTGCTCCTGGATTCAATCATTAGGGCCCGCGCTGGCAAGCGACGAGCTGAACGACTGTACAGCAAGAGCAGGCAAAATCTCCAGTCAGTCTGGTAAACCGCGTCGCCTGCATCGCGGGCAAGCCCGCTCCCACAGGATTTCGGTTGCTCGGGGATTTTGTGTACAACCACACACCCTGTGGGAGCTGGCTTGCCAGCGATTTGGCCATCACAGTCTATCTAGAATCCGGATCAATCCCGATACCCCGGAGCCACCCGATCCAACAACCGCAACAACGCCGCCCAAGCCAGTTGCATCGCATCCGGATCGCTCAACTCGCCTTCATCCAGCGGCCGCCCCGGATCATTGAACTGCCGCTCGGTATGCGCACAAACCTCAGCCGGTGGCAGAACGATCTCCCCCGCCGCCTGCGCAGCCAACTGAATTTCACAGGCCTTTTCCAGGTAATACATACGCAAAAACGCCTGGCTCACGGTCTCGCCGACGGTCAACAAACCATGGTTGCGCAACATCAGCACCGATTTGTCGCCAAGGTCCTGCACCAGTCTCTGCTGCTCGCTCATGTCCAGCGCCACACCTTCGTAGTCGTGATAAGCGACCCGGCCGTAAAACTCCATGGAAATCTGGTTCACCGGCAGCAACCCGCACTTCAACGCCGCCACCGCGCAACCGGACTTGGTGTGGGTGTGCAGCACACATTGCGCGTCTTCTCGGGCGCCGTGAATGGCGCTGTGAATCACGAAACCGGCCGGGTTCACCGGGTACGGCGAAGGCTCGACGGCATGGCCATCGAGGTCGATTTTCACCAGATTCGACGCGGTAATCTCATCGAACATCAGCCCGTAGGGGTTGATCAAGAAGTGATGTTCCGGCCCCGGAATGCGCACCGAGATGTGGGTGAAGATCAGGTCGGTCATGCGGAAATGTGCAATCAAGCGATAACAGGCCGCCAGTTCTTCACGCAGACGCTGTTCGGTGGCGCTGCGCTCGGGGGCGGTCAGCGCAGTGGCAATTTTGTTCATTGTTCGGGCTCTCCAGGCTGTTCGGTTGAACAGACAGTAAGACTGGGCGCTTCGACACGTCCAGCCACCATCGCTATTTATTTGCTGGCCCAGGCGTTGAAGCGCTCTTCCAGTTCTTCACCATGGTCGACCCAGAAACCGACGTTCATCGACAATGCGCCCTTGAGATTTTGCGGCGCCGTCGGCACCCATTGCGCCAGTTTGTCATCCAGTCGCGCGGCGGCCTGGGTGTTGGTCGGGCCGTAGGGAATCTGCTCGACGTATTTGACCTGCGCATCCGGCTGGTTGGCGAAGGCAATGAAACGCTGGGCCTGATCGACATGCTTGGAGCCCTTGATGATTGCCCAATAGTCCATTCCATACAGGCTGCCCGGCCAGACCAGCCCGAGGTGGCTGCCTTTTTGCGCCGCGTCGGCGATGCGACCGCTGTAGGTCGACGTCATCACCACGTCACCGGCGGTCAGCCATTGCGGCGGTTGTGCGCCCGCCTCCCACCACTGGATATACGGCTTGAGTTCAGTCAATTTGGCAAACGCGCGGTCCACGCCCTGCGGGGTGCCAAGCACCTTGTACACGTCCTCGACTTTTACCCCGTCTGCCAGCAAGGCGAATTCCAGGTTGTACACCGCACGCTTGCGCAGCCCGCGCTTGCCGGGGGTTTTCTTGACGTCCCAGAAATCTGCCCACGACGTGGGTGCCTGGGCCAGTTTGTCGGTGTCGTAGGCAATCGCCACGCTCCACACCAGCGCAGCGGAACCGCATTCCTGTGCCGCGTCGGGGATCAACTGGTCAGCGTGGCCCAGGCGCGTCCAGTCGAGCCGCTCGTACATCCCTTCCTCGCAGCCACGCATCAGGTCCGGGCCTTCGATCTGCACCACGTCCCAATCGACGTTGCCGGTGTCGACCATCACTTTGATCTTGGCCATTTCGCCGTTGTATTCGCTCTGGATCACTTTGCTTTGATCCACTGCGGCGAAAGGCTGGAAGAACGCCACGTCCTGGGCTTTTTGTCCCGCGCCGCCGTAACCGACCACCACCATGTCCGATGCGGCTTGAGCGCTGCCCAGCCCCATCGCCAGGGTCAACACCAAAGGATAAAAACCGTGCTTGAGCGTTTGCGATTTCATCAGTGGTTCCTCTTGCAGGTGCCACCCGGACAAAGACCGGTGCAGCCCTTTTTTATTGTTGTGAGGTTCGCCCCAGGAGCGGGCTCGAAACGAAATTACTGCAAGCCGCAGTAAAAAAACAAGTTGATTTTTTACTACAGGTAAATTTCTATAGCGCAATAATAACAACCGAAAACCTGATGCCTCTGTAGGAGCGAGCCTGCTCGCGATGGACGTTAACGATGACGCGTGTTGTCTGGATGAACGCGTCGCCCTCAAGTTCATCGCGAGCAAGCTCGCTCCTACAAAGAGCAGACTGCCTGGAGTAATCGCACCATGCCGACACCCGCCTTCGCGCACCTGTTCGAACCCTTGCAGATCCGTGGCAAGCGCCTGAAAAACCGCATTATGTCCAGCGGTCACGACACATCGATGCCCACTGACAATCTGGTTAACGAACAACTGATTGCCTACCACCGGGCGCGTGCCGAAGGCGGTGTCGGGCTGATCGTGCTGCAAGTGGCCGGGGTGCATGACAGCGCGCGATACACCTCCCATGTGCTGATGGCCACCGACGATGAATGCATCGAGGGTTATCGCAAACTGGCGCAAACCTGCCATGCCCATGGCACCGTGGTGCTGTCGCAGGTGTTCCATCCGGGACGGGAAATCATGGAGTCCAGCGATGGTCTGCTGGCCGTGGCTTATTCGGCATCGAATGTGCCCAACGAACGGTTTCGGGTGATGCCGCGTGCGCTGGATCAGGCGATGATCGACGAGATAGTCGCCGGTTATGCCGCTGCCGCCCGGCGCTTGCATCAGGCTGGCATCGATGGCGTCGAAGTGGTAGCCAGCCACGGATATCTGCCGGCGCAATTCATCAATCCACGGGTCAACCGCCGCACCGATGGCTATAACGGTGAGCTGGAACAGCGCCTGCGTTTCCTGCGCGAAGTGATCGCCGCCGTGCGTGCGGCGACCGACGAGCAGTTCATCATCGGCCTGCGCATCTCCGCCGATGAACGCGACCCCGAAGGTCTGACCGAAGACGAATCCCTGGCCGCCGTGCAATCGCTGCAAGCACAACTCGATTACGTGCACATCGTCGCCGGCACTTCGGCCTCGTTGGGCGGCGCGGTGCACATCGTGCCGCCGATGGCGATCGAGGCAGCGTACCTGGCCAAGGAAGCCGGGACGTTCAAGGCGAGTCTGGACATTCCATTGTTCGTCACCGGGCGCATCAACCAGCCCCAGGAAGCCGAGCTGATTCTGGCCCGTGGGCAAGCCGATGTGTGCGGCATGACCCGTGCGCTGATCTGCGACCCGCAAATGCCCAACAAGACCGACACCGGCCACGCCGAAGATGTGCGCGCCTGCATTGCCTGCAATCAGGCGTGCATCGGCCACTTCCACAAAGGCCTGCCGATTTCCTGCATCCAGCACCCGGAAACCGGTCGCGAGCTGATTTTCGGTGAACGCCAACCGACCAAACATCGCAAACGCATCATGATTGCCGGCGGTGGCCCCGGCGGAATGAAAGCGGCCGCCGTCGCCGCCCAGCGCGGGCATGAGGTGACGCTGTACGAAGCCAGTTCGCAGCTCGGTGGTCAGGTGTTGCTCGCGCAATTGCTGCCACGGCGCAGCGAGTTCGGCGGCGCCAGCACCAATCTGCAACGGGAGATGGAATTGGCCGGTGTGCGCGTGGTGCGCAATACCCGCGTCGACCGTGCCTTGGTGGAACAGGAAAAACCGGACATGGTGATCATCGCCACCGGCGCCGAACCGTACTGGCCGACATTCGAACGCGGTGGCGAATTGCAGGTGGTCGACGCCTGGCAGGTGTTGCGTGACGAGGTGCAGATCGGCCGCTCCGTGGTGGTGGTCGACTGGCGCTGCGACTGGATCGGCCCGGGCATCGCCGAGCGCCTGACCCGCGCCGGGCATCAGGTTCAATTGGCGGTCAACGGCACCCAT
The DNA here is from genome assembly GCF_054070755.1 of Pseudomonas sp. SDO5591_S426. Lineage (NCBI taxonomy): Bacteria > Pseudomonadati > Pseudomonadota > Gammaproteobacteria > Pseudomonadales > Pseudomonadaceae > Pseudomonas > Pseudomonas sp. SDO5591_S426. The sequence continues at coordinate 24,954 of NZ_JBSVXD010000083.1, forward strand.
TGCGGGGAAAACCTGCCGCTGTACGTGCGCGATCAACTGGCCGGCGAGTTGCACAAACTCGGGATCCCCATCACGCCATACGCACGCCTGTACGGTTGCGACGACAACACGGTATACCTGCAACACACCGCCAGCGGTGAGCCGATGCTGATGGAAAACATCGATACGCTGGTGTTGTGTCAGGGCCATCAGCCAGTGGATACGCTGGGCGCCGAGTTGCAAGGTCTGGTGGAATTCCGCCGCATCGGCGACTGCCTGGCGCCGCGTACGGCTGAAGAAGCGATTTATGAAGGCTTGAAAGTCGCGTGGGAGCTCTGAGGCTGTTTATACTCCGGGGCTTTAAATTCAAATGATCACTCTCTGTAGGAGCTGCCGCAGGCTGCGATCTTTTGATCTTGTT